>NZ_WLUG01000093.1:0-53778 GCF_009706505.1 Providencia sp. wls1922
AAATAAAATACAATGTAATGTTATAATATAACACTCATGGGATATGACAATAATCGAATTAAAATCATCCCGCAATCATTTTTTGGGAAACTTTTGTATACTTAAGCCATTACTGACTCTCTGTCATTATTTATCAAATAGATACATTTCTATTTAATGAAATAGACCAATTTGAGGAAGATGAAATGTATTACGGCTTTGACATGGGCGGCACCAAAATTGAATTAGCAGTGTTCGACCAAGCGCTCAATCAAGTGTGGCAAAAACGTGTTCCAACCCCCAAAGATGACTATCTCGCGTTGCTCAATGCTTTTCGTGATTTAACGGCTGAAGCCGATGCGCAGTTTAACTGCCAAGGTAAAATTGGCATTGGTGTTCCGGGGATCGTCAATCACGCAGAAGGCGTGGTATTTACGACCAATGTCCCAAGCGCACAATATAAACCTTTCATTCATGACCTAACCAAGCTGTTAAATCGCCCCGTTAGAGTTGAAAATGATGCCAACTGCTTTGCCTTATCAGAAGCGTGGGATCCTGAATTCAAGCGTTACCCTAGCGTGTTAGGTTTGATTCTGGGCACTGGTGTTGGTGGCGGTTTCGTCATCAACGGCAAGGTCTTATCAGGGAAAAATGGCATTGCTGGGGAAATCGGACACATGAACATGAGTGTTCGTGCTGCAAAATATCTCGGGGACACCGTACCTGAAATTGTCTGTGGTTGCGGTCAAACAGCCTGTTTTGAAACCTACCTTTCAGGCCCCGGTTTCGAACGTATTTATGCCGCATTTACCGGTGAGAAACGCTCTGCTATCGAGATTATTGAACGTTATCACAACGGTGACATCGCTGCGAAACAGCATGTTGAACGCTATATGATGGTGCTGGCGATGTTTATGGGGCAAGTTATTACTGTCTTTGACCCTGACTTAGTGGTGATTGGCGGCGGCTTGTCACAATTTGATGAAATTTATCGCCTATTACCGGAAATGGTACCTCAATATCTTTATGGTATTGCGAAAATGCCCGTTATCGAAAAAGCCCGTTATGGTGCCTCTGGTGGTGCCCGTGGTGCTGCATTTTTGAACCTGGTCGATTAATTTTCCGCACTCATTAATACCCGTACTTAATGTCCGCAAACTGCTCTTTCCGCACATTATTCCGCAATCGCATCTCTACTCTTTCGACTTATCGAGAGTAGAGATGACCAATACCTCAAAATCACCAAAATATAATTGAGAATAATTATCATCTTTGTTATTTTTAATTAAATTGGCTAATAATCAAAAAGTTAAATCTTTTTTCTTTTTCAGATTAACAACAGAAAATTAACCATAAAAATCAGCGAGATAATCTAGAAACTAGACTTAGACTAGTCCTATGTTGTTAACGCGAAAAGAGCTTATGATTAACGTGGTTTTGCTCATTTTTAGATAAATTCGCGATAAAAACACAGTTAAAGGCCATACACGTAACAGACAGATACCCGCTAAAGTCACATTCAGCCACTTAACTAAAGAGAAAAATAAATGAATTTGTTTTTAGAAAATTGCTTGGCTTTCCCGACCATTATCTTTAGCGGTTTACTGATTATTGTCCTGTTTTACTGGCTTTGTGCCGCTTTTGGTCTGTTAGATATTGATTTATTTAATATCGATACCGAATTAGATGCTGACGGCCTCGATCTCACTGGCTTTGCCGGCTGGCTGACAAAACTTGGTTTAGCCGGAATTCCCGTCACCATTATCTTGACGCTATTCACCCTCTTCGGCTGGCTGATTAGTTACTTTGCTGCGCATTTATTCCTACGCTTTATTGATATGACCTTGCTGCGTTACGCCGTTGGAGTCACGTCGCTAGTGATCACCGCCTTTATTTCCCTGCACTTAACCGCCATTTGCCTAAAACCCATCCGTAGCCGACTGGTTAATATTAATAAACCCAAAACGGTTCATCAGCTAATGGGAAAATTGGCAACCGTGCGCTCAGGGACTGTCACAGAACAAAATGGGGAAGCCACCTTAGAAGATGGCGGTGCGGGGCTGATTTTGCAGGTTAGAGCACCTAGCGCCGAAAATATTAAACGCGGGGATCGCGTCGTTATCATCAGTTATGACCCTCAATCCCACAGTTACCAAATTGTCACCGAGAACGAATTCAGGCAGTAAACACAAAAAATAAACTACCTACTTTGCTAATTAATAAAGAATGACGACATCGTCAGAACCCATGGAGAAGAAATATGGATTTGGCTGAATACATGCCTTTTTTAACGGTTGTTGGGGGAGTGATCATCATCATTCTTGGGTTCTTTGGTTTATTTAAAGCCTTCTACATCAAAGTCCCTCAAGGTACCGCTCTGATTGTCAACGACATGTCGTCACAACCAAAAGTGCATTTCACGGGTGCGTTAGTGTATCCCGTTATCTACAAGAAAGAGTTTATGCGCATTTCGCTGCTGACGCTGGAAGTGGATCGCCGTGGTAAAGACGGCTTAATTTGCCAAGATAATTTACGTGCAGATATCACTGTTGCCTTCTATCTGCGTGTTAATGAAACCACTGAAGACGTATTAAAAGTAGCAAAAGCCATCGGTGTTGAGCGCGCCTCTGACCATCAAGCCGTCAGCGCCCTATTCAGCGCTAAATTCTCTGAAGCCCTGAAAACGGTTGGTAAGCAATTAGAATTAGCCAAACTGTTTGAAGACCGTCAAAGCTTCCGTGACCGTATTGTTGATGTGATTGGTAAAGACCTTAATGGTTACGCGCTAGAAGACGTAGCAATCGACTATTTAGAACAAACACCGAAATCTGCCCTCGATCCGAATAATATTTTCGACTCCGAAGGTATTCGCAAAATCACTGAAATTACCGCTATCCACAATATCGAAACTAACCAAAAAGAGCGCGACCAAGAGTTAGCTATCAAAAAGAAAAACGTGGAAACCCGCGAAGCGAGCTTAGCATTAGAGCGCCAACAAGCCGACGCTGAAGCCCGTCAAAAACGTGAAATTGATAATATCCGTGCACGAGAACAAGCTGAAACCCTACGCGTTCAAGAAGAAGAGCGCCTCAAGTCAGAGCAAGCGCGTATTCAAACTCAGCAAGAAATTGAAATTCGTGAAGAAAACCGCATGCGTGAAGTGGAAGTGGCTCAACAGAACCGCACCCGCGCCGTGGCTATCGAAGAAGAGCGTGTCAACCGTGCTCGCGAGCTAGAAATTGTCGCCCGTGAACGTGAAGTTGAGCTGCAACGTATTGAAAAAGAAAAAGCGCTAGAAGAAGAACGTAAAAACATCTCTAACGTGATCCGCGAACGTGTTGCCGTCGAAAAAACCGTCGCGCAGGAAGAGGAACGTATCAAGGAAGTCCGCGAAATTTCAGAAGCTGAGCGTATGAAGCAAGTCACCGTGATCAACGCCCAAGCGGAAGCTGAAGAAGCCTTAGTCCGCCAGGTGAAAAAAGCCGAAGCCGATGAAGCAAGTGCCAAGCACCGTGCAGAAGAAATCAGCACTATGGCACAAGCAGAACTGGAAGCTTCCGCCAAACAAGCTGAAGCCAAAAAACGCTTAGCGGAAGGGATTGAAGCAGAACATGCAGCATTAGGCTTAGCAGAAGCCCGTGTTCGCCAAGCCACTGCCGAAGCTGAAGAGAAAGAAGGTCTGGTTCAAGCCAATATCACCGCGGAAAAACTGTTAGCCGAAGCTCGTGGTCTGAAAGAAAAAGGCTTAACCGAAGCGCAAGTGATGGAAGCTAAAGCGAACGCCGAACGCGAGCAAGGTTTTGCCGAAGCGAAAATTCTGGAAGAAAAATTGGCAGCGCAGGCTCGTGGTGAAGAACAACAAGCCAACGCGAAAGAAAAACTGGGCTTGGCAGATGCAAAAGTCTTGGAAGAAAAACTGGCAGCCCAAGCTCGCGGTGAAGGTCAATTAGGGGCAGCGCAAGCCGAAGTGATTCGCCAGCGTCTGAAAGCGGAAGCTGACGGTCTGACTGATAAATTCCAATCTATGGATCACCTCAGTGATACGGCTCGTTCACATGAAGAGTTCCGTATGCGCCTTGAGAAAGAGTTCGAGCAATCCATGGCATCCATTGAAGCGAATAAAGAAATTGCTCGCGAGCAAGCGGATGTCCTGGCTGCGGCACTGAGCAAAACCAACATCGAAATTGTGGGCGGTGATGGCGACTTCTTTAACACCTTCTCCAAAGCGCTGAGCTTGGGTAAAGCCGTTGATGGGTTTATGGATAAAAGTAGCTTTGCCAAAGATAACCTTGAAAAGTTAGTCAATCGAGTCACAGAAGAGAAGAAAATTGATATCGCGTCCTTACTGCAACACCCTGAAGTCAAAGATTTAATCAATGGTTTTATGGCTGCAAAAAGCGCACCACAAACAGCGAAAAACATCGTGAACAAACCCGTGTCTTACGATGATAATCAAAGCTAATTTATCAATATTCAGGCTTTTCAAGTAAGTTTTATACCTCATCCCGCCAAGTTGCAGCACATAGGCAACTTAGCGGTTTATGAGCGTATCTTTTTTTAAGACCAAGGAAATTCGTTAAACATGTCAGAAACCCAAGATGTGAATCGCGAACAGGAAATTCTCGACAGTGCCGTCGCGGAAGGTGGTGCGTACGAAATATTACGCAAGCGCTTAACCGAACAAGGGCAGCAACTTCACCAAAAAGCAGCTCAACTCAACGACAGCCGGTTGACTGAATTTGGTCAAAGCCAGATGGACATTATCGGGCGTATCCGTATTCGTACCGAAAATAACTGCCAAGCAAGGGACATTGTCCGTGTCGGTGACTGGCTGCTATTTGGCTATAACGTTTTTCTGGGTCTGAAAAAAGAAACTCACATTGAAGATGTTTTTTCCTTATATCAACTCACTGAAAATGAAGGTGATTTTGATGTAATCTCTGTCCCTTACGAAGAGACATTCCTCAATGATACGCGCTTTGTTCAGGATTTTACTGAGCTATATACCTATTACAAAAACACGCAATTACTGCAATTGGTCGAGCGTGATGGCAAGCTGTTAGCCAGCTTCCAAATTGGTGATCGGTTAACCGACGTGCGTGTTTTCCGCTGGTCAATTTCCAGCGATAAATCCCGCATCGAATACATCGATAACCGGGGTGAACGTGATATCGCCCTACCCCCCACCAATGATTTCGAATGGGTACGTACTACGCGGGAAAATACCGTTAATGGACGCTATCCTCACATTAATATTCTCGATACCGTCTTTGTGGAAACCATCGGCGGCGACCTAACCATCAAATGTGAAAATAATACCGAAGATGGGTTGGGCATATACCGCGAAGCGGTACTCGATAAAAACCAATCCCTCGATGACGCCCAAATTGAATATGCTCAGACTGGCAGCCTAATTTTACTCAAAATCTTGCCATACCGCGAAGAGAGCTGGCGCTATCTGGTTTACAACATTCTGAATCAAACCGTTCACCGTATTGATGCCATAGGGCAAGCGTGCGTGCAGTTGCCGGAAGATCACGGAATTATCTTCCCAGGGGGTTACTACCTGCAAAACGGGGAGTACAAAACCTTCGAGCAACCAATGGATGGCATGCGTTTTCGTCGTCTGCGCCGCTCACCCAACGGGGAAGATGTGCTGTATGTGTTTTATTCCCCGAACCAAGGTCGTATCGCCCTTTTCAATTACAATTTAATTGAACGTAAACTTGCCGTACCATTAATCGGTCATGGTTATGCCATGCTCGAAGATGGCAAAATGGTGCTGTTCGAAGGGGAAGGTGACGAAGCCACTCGCGTTCACCCTATGCAGGTGTGGCAAACCCCATTCTATTCTGACGAATTTGCCGATAAGCAGCCGCCACGGGGTGGGTTTCTTGGGCGTATCGGTAATGCCGATTTAGTCCGCGGGATCTCCGAAATTCTCCATGTCGCCAAAGAGATTGAAGGCAACCAAGTTTCCGTTTCCCGCTATGAACAGCTCAGCCAGCAACCTAAAAACTTGCTGGATATTTTCTATTGGTTTAATGACGAACAATGCTTAGGTATTGGCAAACTCTTAAAAGAGATCGCCCAAACCAGTGAGTTGGTACTCGACGAATACGAGAAAGTCGAAAGCATCCGCCAGCAATCCGTCAAATCAATGAATGAGGCGGTCACTCGCCAACGCTCCTTACTGTCCCTCACATTGCCTGAAGGATGGACGGATATTCAACAATTTGTAGATGGGCTAAACGCCTTAAATGCCCAACAAGGGCATCTGATTTCATTGCGAGAATTCCGCTATATGGATCTCACAAAACTCAGTGAGATGGAAAATGAAATCACCGAAGCACAGCAACGCGTTTCCCAAGGCACTGCGCAATTTCTTGCCAGCGACAAAGCTCTGCAACCGTTTAAAACTCAGCTCGCGACCTTTGAAGAGTTAATTGAAAAAGCACAAACCAGCGCGCAGTTAGATGTCCCAATGAATGACATGGAAAAAATGTCAGCGGATTTGGACATGCTATCTAATTTAATGGCTTCATTGAGTTTTGATGATGTCACCTTACAGACCCATATCATCGATGCCATTTCGCACATTTATGCCCAGTTAAACCAGTCCCGCGCCCGTTTGCAGCAAAAACGTAAATCTCAAACTAGCATTGAGAGCGTGGCGCAATTTGGGGCGCAGTTCCGCCTATTTAGCCAAGGTATCACCAACGCATTATCCCTCGCGACTGACCCAGAACGTTGTGATGATCAGTTATCCCGATTACTGGTTCAGTTAGAAGAGCTAGAAAGTCAGTTTAGCCATCACGATGAATTTCTTGATGATATTCTGGCAAAACGCGAAGAATTACTGGAAACGTTTGAATCCCATAAACAAATCCTGATTGATGACCGCCAGCGCCGTTCGCAGAATTTATTAACGGCCGCCGACCGCTTATTAGAAAGCCTTCAACGCCGTACTGTACGCTTGCAAAACCAAGATGAACTGAATGCGTTTTTTGCTACCGACCCGCTCGCACAAAAAACCCGTGAAATCATCGAGAAACTACGAGAAATCAACGATAACGTCAAAGCTGACGATATCGATGCCAGACTCAAAGCCTCTCGTGACCAAGCCATTCGCATTTTGCGGGATAAAACCGATATCTTTGAAGATGGCGGCAACATTATTAAGCTGGGTCGCCACCGTTTCAGTGTTAACACCCAAGAGCTTGACCTGACTATCTTGCCAAAAGATAACCAGCTGTGGGTATACCTCACCGGAACGGATTTCCAAGAACCCATTGAGAACGCCGAACTTGCACAGTTGCAGCCTTATTGGACAGCCAACCTCGAATCCGAATCTGATACCGTTTATCGCGCTGAATACCTCGCGTATTCCATCATTTATGCCGCAGCAAAACGCCAAGATGGTTTGAATTTCGATACCCTAAAAAGTACGCTGTCTGCCCCTGAAAAAATCGACAAACTGGTGCGTGATTTTGCGGCTCCACGCTACAAAGAAGGCTACGAAAAAGGGATCCACGACCACGACGCTATCGCGATATTGAAAAAGCTGATCCCGATTGGTGAAAGCGCGGATTTACTGCGTTTCAACCCAACAGCTCGCGCCATTGCGGCGATTTTTTGGCATCACATTCAAAGCAACGAATACCCTGCCCAATGGCCAGAACGAGCCAGAACCGCGATGAATATCCGCCAGCTATTCAATAACGATGATGCCCTTTTAGATCTTCAAGCGGAGATCGAGGCAGATGTCAGCTTATTCCTACAAGATAATCCAATTAATTGCCAAGCTCATGAGCAAGCTCAAGCTGCGGAATACCTCAGTTTTGCGTTAGCCAGAACGCCGATTGAATTGGTGTACAGCAAATATGCGCGGGACTTAGTGGCAGCACTACAAACGCGCTTAGAAGAAGCCCATATGTGGCTGGATTTCAATCATTCACAGCAAAACCTTGGCACTCGCTATGCTCAGCGCTGGGCGCTGTTGCAAAATTGGCTGCAAGGGCTGTGTTCGATTGACGAATTTGCACATTTACGTCCATACATTCCAGGCGCCATCGCCATTATTATCTTAGATAAAATGGCATCGGCACGTTATAGCGAAGCCGATTTATACTTTAAAGTTACTGGATTACTGGGGGATCACCCGACAATCCACAACCAAACTCTCTCGTTAAGTTTGGATGACTTTTTCAGTCGAATGCGCGAACAGCGCAAGCAATTTATTCCAGCCTTCCGTCAATACCAAGCACTGCGTCAGCGCATTGTGAGTGAAGAGCGCAGCCGCCTAAAACTTCATGAGTTCAAAGCTAAGCCACTGAGCTCATTTGTGCGTAACAAGCTGATCAATGACGTCTATTTACCGATTATCGGTGACAACATGGCGAAGCAAATTGGCGCTCTAGGCGAAAACAAGCGTACCGATTTAATGGGCTTGTTACTGATGATCTCCCCGCCAGGTTACGGTAAAACGACCCTGATGGAGTACGCGGCTGACCGCCTTGGTTTGATCTTTATGAAGATTAATGGTCCTGCGCTTGGGCATGATGTGCTGTCCCTCGACCCAGAGCAAGCCCCGAATGCTACCGCCAGACAAGAGCTGGAAAAACTAAACCTCGCCCTCGAAATGGGCAACAACGTGATGCTGTATGTGGATGATATTCAACATACTCACCCTGAATTTTTACAGAAATTTATCTCCCTGTGTGATGGAACCCGTCGCATCGAAGGGGTATGGAAAGACAAAACCAAAACCTACGATATGCGCGGTAAAAAATTCTGTGTTGTCATGGCGGGTAACCCGTATACCGAATCTGGCGAAGTGTTCCGTATCCCTGATATGCTCGCCAACCGTGCGGATATTTATAACCTGGGTGAAGTGCTCGGTGGGATGGATGATGCCTTTGCATTGAGCTACATAGAAAACAGCCTGACCTCAAACCCAGTATTAGCACCGTTGGCGCTGCGCGATTTAAATGATTTGTATTTGCTGGTGGATAAAGCCATGGGCAAATCAGTCTCCACTAATGCACTCAGCTACCCGTATTCCGATGCGGAAGTAAATGAAATTACTGCGGTTATTTCCCGATTACTCAGCCTGCGCGATGTGGTTCTGAAGGTAAACCAGCAATATATTGCCAGTGCCGCACAGTCCGATAAATATCGAACCGAGCCGGCATTCCGCCTGCAAGGCAGCTACCGAAATATGAACAAGCTCAGCGAGAAAGTCTCTTCCGTTATGAATGATGATGAATTAGAGAGATTGCTGGATGACCATTATCTTGGGGAAGCGCAATTATTAACGACAGGTGCTGAAGAGAACTTATTGAAGCTGGCAGAATTACGCGGAAGGCTGAATGAGAAAGATGCAGCACGCTGGCAGCAAATCAAGAAAGATTTCTTGCGTAACAAAGCATTAGGTGGTGATAATGCCGATGTGGGCGACCGCGTTGTGACTCAGCTCGCCCAACTGGTTGAAAGCGTACAATCTCTCGGACATCGATAATGCAAACTTGGCTAAGCCCGCGAATTAAATTACTGATTACCCTTGCGGGTTTACTGATCACTATTCAAATCGCCAATAGTTTAAGTGGCTACGCGCTTGTTGGGTTCGGCATCCAACCAAGAACACTGCACGGGCTGGTGGGGATTATCTTCGCCCCTCTGATCCACGGTGATTGGGCACATCTTCTGAGTAATCTGCCGCCATTACTGGTTTTAAGCGCCCTGCTGCTGCATGATTCCATTCGAAAATATGCTTATGCCAGCGCGTTTATTATTGTGGTTGGCGGCTTGATTGTCTGGCTAGTGGGCAGAAATGCGCTACACATTGGCGCTAGCGGCTGGATTTTTGGGCTTTGGGGCTTATTGATTGCCCAAGGTTTTTTCCGCCGAAAACTGTTAGATATCATTATTGCCCTGTTAGTACTGTTCTATTTTGGCGCGATGGCGAGCGGGTTATTGCCTGTTCATCAACAAATATCGACAGAATCCCATATTGCCGGCGCCATCGCCGGAATTACCTATGCGTGGTTAGCCAATAAAAAATTAAAAGCGACGCCGCCGACTACCCTTTCAAAGTAACCCGATATACACAGCGCCCTGCACCATCAAGCAGGTATTGCTCCCGTTCTACATTCACCTGTTCCCCTAATACTTCGCGAAATAGCGCCAATTCAGAACGGCAAAAGTTTTGGCACGCGGTTGCCGCCGCACAGATAGGGCAATGGTTTTCGATAAATAACCAGCTATCGCCTTCCTGCTCAACCTTCGCCATATAGCCCTCTTCGCTACGAACCTCGGCGAGTGCAGCTAAACATTGTTCTAATGGCAGCCCTTGGCAGCGCCCTAAATATTTACTGCGACTTTCCGCTTCTCTCTGTTCAATCAGCTTTTCTAGCCCCTCATCACCAAAAATGGTTTTCACTGAATCAATGAGCTGCAAAGCGAGTTGAGCATGGGTATCGGGAAAACGTTGATGTCCCAGTTCCGTTAATACCCAATTTTGCCGAGGACGCCCAGCGCCAGATTGTGCGGTGCATTGAACTCCTTCCACCAGACCCAGTGACGTTAATTTATGGATATGCTGGCGTGCTGCTTCCCCCGTTAAACCCAGGTCATGGGCAATCACTGCTGTGGAAACGGGTCCTTTGGTTTTGATGCAAAACAGCACCTTATCCACTGCTTGAGTGAGATTTAGATTATCAAAGTATTTACTTGCTTTATTCATAGTGTAATTTTATTATCCAAGACAATACTTGGATAATACCCTTTTCTTTACTCTTTCGTCCAGCAGGTCTGCGTATGAGCAACAAAACTGTCACCGAATTCAATGAAACAGGCACCGAACCTCAAGGAAAATGGGCCGATTTACTCAGCGGCACTAATGCATTATTGACGATAGCCCTCACAGGTGGCGTCGCACTTCATGCTATCAATATTTATATTGTCACCACGATTTTACCGAGTGTCGTCAATGATATTGGCGGTCTTGAATATTATGCGTGGAACACCACGTTATTTGTGGCAACCTCCATTATTGGCTCTGCATTATCCAGTAAAGTACTGGACAGCCTAGGACCTAAACTTGCCTACCTTAGCGCTCTGTTACTGTTTTCCTTGGGCGCCATTTGGTGTGCATCCTCACCGTCCATGCTCACCTTATTAGGCGGGCGCGCCTTACAAGGGCTTGGCGGCGGAATGTTATTCGCGCTTAGCTACGCGCTGATCCGTATTGTCTTCACGCCAAACTTGTGGTCTCGCGCCATGGGAGTGATATCCGGTATGTGGGGGATAGCTACGTTGTGTGGTCCTGCCATTGGCGGTATTTTTGCTCAAGGGGGTCATTGGCGCTGGGCTTTTTGGGCTTTATTGCCCGTGGCGGTTGTGCTGGCAATGATAGTTATCAACCAATTACCAGGGAAAAAATCTCAGCAAGCGCAAACAACAAAAATTCCCATTCTTGCGATTTCACTGTTAGTTATTTCCGTGCTGGCTATCTCAATTGGCAGTTTATCGGAAAGCTTGCTCAGCAATCTTATCGGGTTATTCATTGGCATTGCCTTGCTCGTCACCATTGCGCTTATTGATGGTAAAAATGGAAAGCGTTTACTCCCCACAGGGGCTTACTCCCTAAAAACTCAGCTTGGGGTTATTTTCCTGACAATGGGTTTACTGGTGGGGGGAATGACCACCGAAATTTATGTGCCTCACTTCCTGCAAACCATTCACCAGTTTTCACCGTTGATGGCGGGTTATTTAACTGCCGTGATGGCAGCGGGGTGGACGGTGGGTGCTTTACTCAGCGCTAATAAAACGGGTGCCATCGTTTTACGCATCCTTAAAGCGGGTCCCGTTATCATCTTGGTATCGCTGATAATTCTAGCTGTTCTAACCCCTAATCTGGATTTAGTTAACTCCATTCCATTATTTATTCTTTACCTACTCGCCATGATGGGAGTTGGATTAGGAATTGGCATCTGCTGGCCTCATTTAGTTCTGCGAGTATTTAATGCGGCACCTAAAGGGGAAGAAAACTTAGCATCCTCTTCAGTGATTACGATCCAATTGTATGCAACCGCGTTATCTGCGGCATTAGTGGGCGTGGTGGTCAATAATAGCGGATTGATTAATCCTGGTGGGTTAGTTGGTGCTCAACAAGCCTCTGTCTGGTTATTTGCCCTGTTTGCTATTAGCCCATTCTTGGCTGCAGTTTTAATTCGCAAAGTTAAATAATCAGACCATAGAAGGATGCTCAATCACGAGCATCTTTCTATTTTGTTGATTATTTTTTAAATAAAAATAATGAGTTAGGAATTTCTCTCGAAAATTCCTTATTGGTTTTAAATTCCCGTAGAGATAGACACTCAGGCCCGTGAATCATTTTTTGTCTATTAAATGAAAAGTGCGCCTTTATTCGGCGCACTTTGTTCTTAATTTTTAGACAAAGTTATTTGAACAATATTGTTAGGCGGTACGCTTTTGGCGAAAGAAAAAAGGTAGAACTACAATACTCACCACCAGCACGATTACCGTAGCAATCATGACAGACATAAATGCGCTATCAAATGCTATACTCGCCTGACTCACTAAGAGACTTGCACTATCTTGCGATAACCCTTCAGCCACAATTAACGCTTCATCAAGGCTATCATAGACTTTGTCTGCTACCGTTAAACCTGCCGGTAATACCAGCTTTGCGGTATAAACCGCACTCATCAAGCCACCCATAAATGTCACACCGAGCACGCTACCTAGCTCGTAAGCCACTTCTTCAATGGATGCTGCCATTCCCGCTTTTTCATCTGGCGCATTTAACATGATGGTGGTTGATGCTGTGGTAAAAATGGCACCTAATCCGAACCCGACACAGAATAAGAATGACAGTAATACCAAGCCGGTTGAGGTTTTGAATACCCACGCAACCCCAATGACGCCAACTAATGTGCAAATAAATCCTAAAATCATCATTAGCTTAGCGCCGACTTTATGTAGATACATGCCCGCTAACGGAGACGCTAACACAGACGCAATCGGGATCGGAATAATGTATAACGCCGCCTCGAATGGGGTATAACCTAATACCAACTGCAAGCGCTGACTTAGCAAAAGCTCGACACCAACGATAATCACGATGGATAAAATCGCCATCATAATACCCGCAAAAAATCGAGGGTCGCCAAGCAATTTGAAATCAATCATGGGCGATTCTGATGCTAACTGTCGACGGCTAAAAATAACCAGAAAGGCAATGCCGATCGCCCCTGCAATAAGTAACGTGAACCAATCAATATTGGCTTTTCCAAGTTCTTTCAAGGCGTAAATTGAACCAATCAACCCCACCAAGACAAACAAAGAGCCTAAATAATCAATCGGTTGCTGCGAATTTCTCGTACTTTTTGGTATTAAAGAAAGCGCAAATGGGATCACCAACAGCACGACAGGTACGTTGATTAAAAAGACGGAGCCCCACCAGAAATGATTAAGTAATACACCGCCGACTAATGGTCCAATTGCCGCACCACCCGATGCCACTGCAGACCAAATACCAATCGCCAGTGCCCGCTCTTTCGGATCTAAAAATACTTGGCGAACAATGGCTAATGTCGCTGGCATACTAATCGCAGCACCCACCGCTAAGAAACCACGAGATAAAATTAAGCTCAATGCACTCGGTGAAAATGCCGCGCACAGAGAGGCCAATGCGAATAAGGGCAACCCTAGTATAAACATCCGCTTATGACCTACTTTATCACTTAACATTCCCGCAGCAGGCAATAGCCCCGCAACCACTAGCGGGTAAGCATTCATGATCCATAATTTTTCAGACGCTGTTGCACCTAGATCATGGGTGAGCTTAGGCAGTGCGGTATATAGCACGGTGACATCAATGACGATGAGAAATAAAACACTCGATACTAAGAGTAAAATAATCCAACGTTTATAATCTGCTATCATAAAATCTTCTCAACTTGTTTAATTGATCACCTTGATGGATGATCGTGCTACAATATAATTCCATACGTACGTATTGAAAAGAGGTTTTTTTAAATGGGACGTCAACGAACAATCGATCGCGAAAAAGTGCTAGAAGCCGCAGAAGAGATTGTCATTAATCAAGGTGCTACCGCACTGACGATTGATGCAGTCGCCAAATCAATGGGGATTTCTAAAGGGGGAGTCCAATACTGCTTTGGTAACAAAGAAGCCTTAATTGATGCCATGTTTGAGCGCTGGAGCCACTCTTACGATGAGATTTTCAGTCAAGCGATAGCCCAAGATAACAGTCCTGAAGGTCGAGTGATTGCCCACATAAAAGCCACAGCGGATCACGATAAAACCAGTATCGCCAAAGGTGCCGCATTAATGGCTTCTCTGCTTCAAACACCTGAATATTTAGAAAGCACCCGTAAATGGTATCGAGAACGCATTGCTAATTTAGATTTATCAACCGAAGGCGGCAAACGCGCTAGATTGCTATTTTTAGCCACTGAAGGCACTTTTATTTTGCGCCATTTTGGTTTGATGGATATTGATGATGCAGAATGGCAATCAATATTCAGCGATATCGAAAACACGTTTAAATTTTAAGTGAAAATCTATTTTTGATATCTCTAACACTCTCTGTTTTATATTTTTATCTAAAAAGGAGAGTGTTCAATGAATAGAATAAGTAATGGGTGTACAAATAAAATATCTCAGCCACATATTGAACAAAACCAATCCGCTTTGGCGAAACCTAAAAATAAAAAAAACGGGTTTATAGAGAGAGTAAACAGGTTATTTAATACCAACTTGTTTAATACATTGTTAAAACATCCCAAGAAAACAAAAAATACAGAAATCATCCCTTCCCATCAAAGTTTCGTAAAGCTGACAATACCAGAGAATCCTTCTCCGCAAAAAATAGAAAAAAATACGAATTTAGCGCCAAACAAAGTACACATTGAACCGATCGTACATATTGAGCCTATAATCGCAAAAATAGTACCAAGCGAAATAGACCAGTTCACAGAAAAGTTGCATCGTCTCAATATCATCTTTAAAAATGATGCGTTCGGCGCTGATCATCGACCTATCTTTTTAGTCAAAAATCACTCGACATGTCGCGCGCGCTCCCTCAGCAAACACAATGAACTTGGTGAGGAGGAATATGGCACGCTCACCCTCAACATGCGTCATTATCTTGGTAAAGGGGAATATGGAACCGCCTATCGCGTGGGTAACTTTGCGATTAAAATTCCTCATCGCGATTTAAACTTTAAATACAATAAATATGCGAAATACGATCGCTGCGCCAGAGTATTAAATGAGGTAAATCAAGATATTAACTTTGCACGATCTACTACGCTCGCAAATGGCAATGCCATTTTAGTCACTAAGTTTATTGATGGGAGATCGATAACAGGCAAGGAGGCTTCTGGTTTTGTTGAATCCCGGGGACGCACTCTTTTTGATCATGGCTCCGAAGGCAACGTAAGAAAAGATAGGCAAAAAAATCTGTTTTTAATTGATGCTGATTTTGCTGCGCAACCTAACCAGCTAAATCGCACCCTGTCTATAGGTACCATTAAAATCTATAAGCGTTATGAAAATAACGATATCCGTTAGCTTAGAATTAAAAAAACCAACAACGTAATACACGCTGTTGGTTTTTGATTAATCGCGACCGTTATTACTTATCATACACACTCGGTACAAACACATTTCGTTCGATCATTTTCTCGATTTGCTTATTTAAAATGGTTTCTCGGTAGTGTTTATGATTGCCTTGAGGCTCATGTAAGTAGGTATTTTTCGGGTAAATTGGCGTTTCATAAATGAGTTGAGCACATTCAGTCCGAATATCTTTCAGCCAATTACTGACCGAAGCATTGGCGCGGTGATGGCGCATCGCTTCGATATCAATCACCCCATAAACATAGGTAGAACCATTAGTATCCTCTTGTTTACCCACGATTTTACCCTTGTAGTCCACAATCAGTGAACGACCGCCACCACAATCAATTGGCGCTTGTGTGGTTGGGAACATATACATTGAGCCAATATTAGGCGCCACAACATAGAAATTGTTTTCCAACGCACGGGCGCGGTTAGAAATTTCAAACAGGTCATTTTCAGTAAATGGCGTTGGTAATGAAGCGCGGTACACCACTTCTGCCCCATTTAATGCCAGACCACGACCGTTTTCAGGGAAGTTTCCTTCCATGGCCATCATTACCCCTAATCGACCAATTTCAGTATCAACCACCGGCCAGAAAGATTGTAATGAACGCCCATATTTTTTTATCCACTCATCGTACAGATCATGAGGCGATGCCGAACGTTCACACGGCAACAAAGAGGACATTTTATGGTGTTTCAGGATAATGTTGCCTTTGGGATCAATAACAAACCCAACGTTAAACATAATTCCTGGCCAATCAGGATCACGAGTTTTCGCTTGCGCCATGATGTACACATTTTGAGATTTCGCTAATTCACCCAGTCTATCAGTCTCAGGGCCTGGAATATCAATAGCGCCATCTTTTAAGAATTCAGCAATCGGTAAATCCAATGCTTCATCGTTGAAACCTTGTAAAGCACCTTCAGGGAGAACAAGTAAACGAACAGGGAGATCCAATGAAGATAGCCACAGCGCACCGTGAGATAGCTCCTCAAGATGGTCGATATTTTTCATAATATCGCTACGCGTTTTTATTCCCCACGTTGTTGGCACTAAACCCACTACACCATATGGCTTTATCATAATAATTCTCCGATTTTATTTTCGATTTACCTGCATTTGGCATTGTTCAAAAATCAAACTCATCGAATATTATTCACATGTTAAATTTATGTCAAATAAATATTAAATTATACTTTTTGGATATTCACACTTAATCCGTTCAATACTTCACGCTAATATTTAAAATAAAAAATCAGGCTATAAACATATTAACAATCTAGTGATTATCTTATTAGTTATAAATATAACCTCGCGTTACTTTATTTTAAAATACATAAATATCAATTAGATGAAAAATTATTGCTATTTTTAATTTCCTCATAAAATTAATATAGGAAAACATTTTCATTCTTAAAAACAGAAACAAAAACTGCGAGTAAACTTAAGTTTTATTAATATTTAATCCAAAAACAAAAACTGCAATAAATATCCTATTTCTGCATTTATTGTACATTTAATTAACATTTCTATTGTGATTTAACTTAAAAAAGTAAAGTGTAATGTCGGCTTTTCAGATTTAAAAATATACGTACTTGCCATTAAAAAAATATCGGTCGAATAACGATTAGAGAGTGATTTATGACAATACAAACATCTGAAATTACATCTGTCTCCTCAAAACGCACGACCTTTAAAGTCATGCTGGTTTGCTGGCTAAGCATTTTATTTGAAGGTTATGACGTGGGGGTGATGGGTGCAGTTTTACCCACACTCTCTGAATATAAAGAGTGGAATTTAACCCCTATTGAATTAGGCGCCTTGAGCAGTTATACCCTCGTGGGAATGTTCTTCGGTGCTTTTATTATCGGAACGTTAAGCGAGTTATATGGTCGACGACGCATGCTACTAATCTGCGTTACGCTATTTTCGTCCACCATGTTAGCCACCGCTTTAGCGCCAACACCTTGGTTTTTTGGATTAATGCGTTTTATCGGCGGAATTGGACTTGGGGGCGTGATCCCCGTAGCCGCGGCTCTCACTATTGAATATTCACCAACTGAAAAACGGTCGTTTAACTATGCCATTATGTACTCAGGCTACTCTCTGGGTATCTTATGTGCTGCGTTAGTGGCGATTGCGATTCTTAGCCAATTTGGTTGGCGTGGCGTCATGATGATCGGGTCATTGCCTTTGTTATTAATCTGGCCAATGTCCCGCCTATTGCCTGAGTCTATTGAATACCTTAATAACCGAGGGCAACACGAAAAAGCGAGAAAACTGGCGGAGAAACTTGAAGTTACCTATCACGAACCCGTGAAACAAGAAAAGCAGGCTTCCCGTAGCTTAAAAGAAGTTGTCGCGATTATCTTTTCCAAAGATTACCTGCGAGCAACCTGCTGTTTTTGGGTCGCTCTGTTCTGTGGTGGCTTCATCGTTTACGGCTTAAATACGTGGCTGCCATCCATTATGCGTAAAGAAGGTTATGATCTCGGCTCCAGCTTAACTTTCTTAGTGGTGTTCAGTTTATCTTCTGCGCTAGGCGGGTTATTCCTCGGGAAAGTCGCCGATAAATGTGGCGCTCGCGGTACAGTTGCATTCTTCTTTATGCTAGGTGCAATGGGTATTGGATTGATGGTCTTCAAGCAAAATATCTATATGAATTATTTACTTGTGGGCCTCGCGGGGATTGGCTGTATTTCTGCGCCATTAATTTTGACAGGCTATGTCGCTCATTTCTATCCATCCAGTGTGCGGGCTTCTGCAACAGGTTGGACAATGAGTATTTCCCGTGTAGGTGCAATGTCTGGTCCCATGTTTGGCGCTTATATTGCCAGTCTTGGAGTCGCCAGTAGTTGGAACTTTGCCGCGTTCTCTGCGGTGACGGTAATAGGCGGTATTGCCGTAATGCTACTACCAAGTAAACGCTTATAAACCTAAAAACAAAATCCCCTCCGTAATTTCGAGGGGATTTTTATCAATACCAATTACCAGAAACGAGCAATTTGTTCACGCAGTGCTTCTGCGGTGGCTTTTCCTTTTTCACCGACCAATGCGCGCCCAGCAATAAAGGCTTTGGCTTTGATACCTTCAAAAAGATGAATATCTTCCGGCACAATCCCCCCAGTTATCGACAATTCGAGGCCTAAATCAGAAAGTTGGCGCATTTTGGTGAGATCTTCAGGTCCCCAGCCCACGCCAGCGAGCTCAGCATCACGAGAACGATGGTAAATCGCCTGTTTGATTCCTAAATCTACCCAGCGCTGAGCATCGTCTAATGTCCAGTTACCATACAGCTCAATTTGGATTTCACGCCCAAATTCATCCGCCACTTTTTTACATGCCGTAATAGTGGCAATATGCGCCGCTGCCGAAACCGTGATCCAATCCGCGCCGGCTTCGAACGCCATTTTCGATAAAATCGCACCGCCATCCGTGGTTTTCATATCGCAAACAATAATGTGTGATGGATGATTTTTACGT
The DNA here is from genome assembly GCF_009706505.1 of Providencia sp. wls1922. Lineage (NCBI taxonomy): Bacteria > Pseudomonadati > Pseudomonadota > Gammaproteobacteria > Enterobacterales > Morganellaceae > Providencia > Providencia sp. wls1922. The sequence continues at coordinate 19,142 of NZ_WLUG01000093.1, forward strand.
AGTGTTGAAACTGCATTCATGCCTTCCGCAAAAGCCAAAATAGTACCAATTTCAATCACATCAACAAAAGACTCCACATTATCAGCAACCGCCAGCGCATCTTTCAGATTGGTTTGGTCTAATGCAATTTGAATTAAAGGTTTAGTCATTTGATTATCCTAGTATTTTAGATTAAATCGGGTATCTGGTGAATAACGGCTTAAGCCAATGCGGCATCAATCACCTGATAGACCTCGTCTGCGCTGGTGCATCGGCGAATTTTATCGAGATCAATCCCCGTTTCGCTCTCTTCATCATCCAGTACTTGAGTCACTTCCATTAATCCTTCCATATGTTCATCAGAAGAACTTCCCGCGAGGGTAATAAGGACATCCACAGGCTCACTTTCCCCATCAAATACAATCGGTTCTTTTAATGTCACCAAGGCAAATGCGGTTTTTAAAACGCCATTTTCTGGGCGCGCATGAGGTAAGGCTAAATGAGGTGCAATACAGATATAAGGGCCTAACTCTTTGACGCTGCTAATAATGGCGTCATGGTAATCCGGCAAAATCGCCCCAGATGCGATGAGCATATCGGTGCCAATCTTAATCGCGTCCTGCCAATTATCCGCTGAGGCATGTAATTTAATGGAGTTGTTATCCATTAGAGATTGTTTGAAACCCATGGCATTGCTCTCCTATTGTCATGGGCATACATCACTGAATCCCCATGACAAATTTAGTTATTGGATTTATTTCGACTCACTAAAGTTATTATGAATAATCGCCAGTAATTCATCGCCGAATGAGTTCGGATTCAACATATTCTGCACACCCAGTACGAATTTACCTTCCCCCGCATCCATTTCAGAAGAGAGATGCTTGGAAGAGACGATGATATCTGTATTCGCCAGTTTTGATTTGTAATCAGAGACCGCGCAGGAATCCATCACATGAGGAATGCCTTTACCTTCAAGGTACTTGGCAATTTTCATTTTCATCATCATTGATGAACCTTGCCCATTACCACACACCGCAAGAATACTGACGGGTCTAGCGCCTGTTGAAATAGGCAGTTCTGTTGGTTCAATCGGCGCATTTTCAACACTCAGCTCTGCTTGTGGCTCCGCTGCCGTAGCGGCTTGCGCATCTTCTTCCGCACGCAATCTTTTCGACGCAAAGTACATGTAAACAAACGACAGTCCAATCAAGACAAAGAAGAAATATTTAGAGAAGGAAAGCCCCTGCATCACTGGTGGGAAAACTAACGCCCAGTCAGCCATGCCCATCCAACCGCTAAAATCCGTTCCTTGCTGGCTAAACAATGAAATCGCCCATGCAGACCCAAACACCTCAATGATCCCCATCACGAAACAGATTTTCATGACTGCTTTCCAGCCACCGAAATGGTTGGCAAATACCCCAATTGTCGCGTTGGAGAAGAACATTGGGATAAATCCAGGAATAATCATGATCGGGGAACTTAATCCCAACATAATCAACACCGCAGTAAACTGCCCCAACGCCCCCCACATAAAGCCGAATACCATGGCATTAGGAGAGAAGGCGTAAATTGCCGCACAGTCAATGGCGAGTACCGCATTAGGAATAACGCGCTCGGAAATCCCTTTAAACGCTTCAGAAAGCTCGGCAACAAACATCCGCACACCGGTAACAATAATCTGGATGGCGACCGCGAATTTCAAACCGGTTTCTAGAATATAGATGGTCCAATGGGTTTTCCCTGCCATTTCTTGCAAGTTAGTTAACCCAAAGGAAAGAAGAATGATGCCGAAGAAAACGGTCATCACAATCGCGGTGGCCGCGATGCTATCATGGAAAATATGCAACCATTTCGGTAGTTTAAGATTATCAACGCTATCGTTTTTATCACCGAGTTTATGGGCAATTTTAGTGGCGACCCATGATGCGACTTGCTGCTGGTGACCAATTGAAAACCCTGCCCCACCCGTGACTGATTCCGTTGGCTTGAACATAATATTGGATGAAATGCCCCAATACAGCGCCATGAGAACGGCTGAGTAAATAATGGTTTCCCACATACTGGTGCCCAGCACAAAATAGAATACCGCGATCAATCCCGCTTGCTGGAACATGATATGCCCCGTCAGCATAATGGTTCGGATCCCCGTGATACGGCGGAAAAGCACCAAAAGAATATTAATCGCCAATGCAATCAACACCGTATACCCAACCCATGAATAGTTATCCCCCATGGTTTCCATGGTGGCCATCATTGAGGTATAAGGGTCGATAACTGAACCGGTAAGATGATGATATTCTGACATTTTTGCAATGACAGGTTTGAAGCTGGAGACTAATGTATCGGCTCCCACTTGCACTAACATAAAGCCGACAATCGTTTTTATGGTTCCCTTCAGGATGGTTGTGCCATCTCTCTTTAGAAGCCAGTAGCCAATCAATGTCACTAATCCCAGTAATAACGGGGCTTTGGTCATCACTTGGCTGTAAAAAATATAGAATGAGTCATACAGAAAATCCATATTTTTACCCCTAAATCAAATTTAGTGTGAATTATTATCTTATTTAAAATTACATTACCCTGATCACAGACAAGCATTCTCACGCTATAATCAAACAGTTCATCAATTTAATCACTCAAATACATTTTGCAATCATAAGCAATCACCATTTGTTCATTTATGATTATTTGAAGTGACACTTTTTGACCAGTAAAAAACCCTACATTTGTTGAGCTGATCACAACAAATATAGTAAAAATCAATATTTACATATAGTTAAAGAATTAAATCGGCATGGGTAATTTTTGAATTTAGTGAGTTGACAATTTTCATTATAATCATATAGAATCAAATTCAATCATTTTAAGTCAAAAGTTATCATGGAATCGTGATTATAATAATCATCACTAAAGACGAAAAATGATTATACAGAAATAAGGCGCTACACATGAATGAGACACAAAGACATCATGAAATATTGTCTTTATTGAAAGAAAATCAAATCATTAACGTATCTTTTATCACAAAACATTTTGATATTTCGCCGGCAACTGCTCGCCGAGATATCGCCAAGCTGGATGAGCAAGGCAAACTCAAAAAAATACGTAATGGTGCAGAGCGCATTGAAGAAAAAAGACTCAGATGGTCACCACTGAATATCAATAGCACCGACCATTATGAAGAAAAGTCACAAATCGCCATGAAAGCGGCAGAACTTTGCCAACCGGGAGATAGCGCTGTTATCAACTGTGGATCCACCGCATTTTTGCTAGGACAGCAACTGTGTGGAAAAGGGGTTCAGATAGTAACGAACTATTTCCCTCTCGCCAGTTATTTGATTGAAGAAGAACATGAAGATGTAGTTCTGATTGGCGGGCAATATAACCGAACACAAGGTATTTTCCTCAATCCTGCATTAAGCACATTGATGGGATATGCCGGTAACTGGATGTTCACTTCAGGGAAAGGTTTAACCGAAACAGGGTTGTACAAAACAGATATGCTGACTGCGGTCGCGGAGCAACAGATGCTCGATCGTATTGATAAATTGGTTGTCGTTGTGGATAGCTCAAAAGTCGGAAGTCGAACGGGCATGTTATTTTGCCCTACCGAAAAAATTGACTATCTCATCACCGGTAAGAATGCCGACCCGAAAATTATCAAAGCCATCGAAGCCCAAGGCACGCAAGTCATCCTTGTATAATTAGATTAACTATCTAATTCAACGAATTAACAAATTTATTCTGTATTTCGCCTTATTTTCATTAATAAGGCGCTAATCCCTTACATTTGAAATTCTGGATAGGAAAGGTGTTGCTATGAGTAAAGTAAATGAAATTACCCGTGAATCTTGGATTTTAAGCACATTCCCTGAATGGGGAACCTGGCTCAATGAAGAGATCGAAAAAACCGTCGTAGAACCCAACACATTTTCTATGTGGTGGCTGGGCTGTACAGGTATTTGGTTGAAAAGCGAAGGTAACACTAACATATCCATCGATTTTTGGTGTGGTACAGGTAAAAAGACCCAAAAAAACCCACTGATGAATCAGCAGCACCAAATGATGCGTATGGGCGGAGTTGAAGCCCTGCAGCCCAACTTACGTACCGCGATTTTTCCGCTCGATCCATTTGCGATTAAAGATGTCGATGCCATTTTGGCATCCCATGACCATGCTGACCATATTGATGTCAACGTTGCGGCGGCAGTGCTACAAAACTGCGGAGACCACGTTAAATTTATTGGTCCACAAGCCTGCGTCAACCTATGGACAGGTTGGGGTGTACCAGAAGATCGCTGCATTGTGGCCAAAGTGGGCGATGTGATTGAAGTTGGCGATATGAAAATCCGTGTTTTAGATTCATTCGACCGTACCGCGCTAGTGACCTTACCAAAAGGCGTTTCTTCCTATGACAAAGCCATTTTGGACGGTATGGATGAACGTGCGGTGAACTATTTAATTGAAACCACAGGCGGCTCTTTGTATCACTCTGGAGATTCTCACTATTCCAACTACTATGCGGCGCACGGCAACCGCTACAATATTGATGTTGCCCTGCTTTCTTACGGCGAAAACCCGCGCGGTGTCACCGACAAAATGACCTCTTCCGATATTTTACGTGCCGCAGAATCATTAGATTGCACGACAGTTATTCCATTCCACCACGATATTTGGGCTAACTTCCAAAATGACCCTCGTGAAATTGAAGTGTTATGGAATATGAAAAAAGAGCGTCTGCAATATAAATTTACCCCATTCTTCTGGCAAGTTGGCGGAAAATATACCTACCCAACCGATAAAGGACGCATGCATTATCAGCATTTCAGAGGCTTCCAAGACATCTTTAAAAACGAACCTGAATTGCCGTATAAAGCCTTCTTATAAGATTGTTATCGATTAAAAAAACAAAATCCGGTAAGGCATATACCCTACCGGATTTTTATTATCTTTATAAAATAGCTAACTTTATGTTAATCACCAAAATCGTGATTAAGGGATCACGCCCAGCAATTTAAACCAGAAATAATCCAGAGGCACCAAGAGGAAAAAGGTCAAAATAAACAAAATCAGACACAGCCTTACGCCATCCATTAACGGCACTTTGCCCATTCCCATCGCGACAACAATCGGAGACGCTTGATAAGGCAATAAAGGTGTTGAGTAACCGATGACTTGTACCATGAGAACCGCAATTAGTGGTAAGCCCGTGGCATTAGAGAGAGATTCTGCTAACGGGGTATACAGTGCTGGAACGCCGTTTGCCGTCACCACAAAGTTTAAGCCGCTAGTCAGTCCCACTAAGCTACCAAAATCCATAAACGGGCTATTTGGATCCAGTGGCAGCATCTTTTGTAAGTAAGTACCAACCACCATTCCAACGTTGGAATAACTCACCAATGTTGCTAGGCTCAAAATCCCTGCCACATAGATACAAGTACGGATATTCACCGCTTTAACAAACTCGTCATTGGTGACAAAACCGACTTTAGGCAGCAAGCAGAAACATGCCGCGACTAATCCCACCCATGCTGGTGAAATACCGTGTGTGGTATCCGTGATCCAGAAAAGCAATGTGACTGCCAGCACAACACCGAGCTTTTTCTCATCGCGGCTCATTGGCGGCAAGGTTTTTTGTTCAGCCACCGGCTGCAATTTGGCAGGAAATAGAAAATAGATACACAGCACCACCATTGCGCCTTTAATCAGCCCTAAGATTGGCATATGCAGGAACAGGTAATTCAAGTAGGAAAGTTTAAGGTGGTAAGTGGTTTCTATCGCTCCCGCCATAACAAGGTTGGGAACGTTCGCAGGCAGCACAGTTGCAGAAAGTTGGAAGGTACCAAAACCCACCGCCAGCGCTAACCCGATACGCCCTCGGCTGCCACTTTCTAGCCCGACTTTATCTGCTATTGCCATCACAATCGGCATCAGTAATGCAATTCGCCCCATATTCGACGGCATAATAAACGCCAATCCATAGGCGAGGATCACCACGCCAATGATCAATGAGAGCCAGGATTTTGTGAAACGCCCCGAGATATGCTGCGCAATCCGTTCCGCTAGCCCCACTTTATTGATGGCAAACCCAAGAATGAATCCGCTTAAAACGAGCCAAAATGCTTCCGAGGTGAACCCCGAGAAAATCACATTGGTTGGCGCTAGATGTAAGCATGCCGCTGCTGCTAAAAACAGTAATGCTACTAAATATTCTGGTAGTTTTCCTGTCGCCCAAAACCCTATTGTGATTGCGATGACAACCGCACTCAACCATTCAATCTCTGCCATCCACGTAACCTTCTGCTGATTTTTATTGTTGTTTATTATTGCTCAATACTGCATCAAGAAAATTAAGTATACGTGAAATTGATAGCGAATAGATGCATACCCAATCAACTAATTAGCATCGGATTATTATAGTTCAGTAGGGAAATTTTAATGGTGTGTAAGAATAGAGAAGCAATAAAAAGCCGGTGTTCTTTTACAGAACACCGGCTGGATTTTTAAATCAGAACGAGATTACTCAACAGTCACTGATTTTGCTAAGTTACGCGGCTGATCCACGTCAGTTCCTTTGATTAACGCAACATGGTAAGAGAGCAGTTGCAGAGGAACAGTGTAGAAAATTGGTGCGATTAACTCTTCCACATGCGGCAGGGGAACAATTTTCATGTTTTCACTTGCCACAAAACCAGCATCTTGGTCAGCGAACACATACAGCAGACCACCACGCGCGCGAACTTCTTCAATGTTAGATTTCAGTTTTTCTAACAGTTCGTTGTTCGGAGCAACGATGATAACTGGCATATCTGCATCAATTAACGCTAATGGGCCATGTTTTAATTCGCCCGCTGCATACGCTTCGGCGTGGATATACGAAATCTCTTTCAGTTTCAGTGCGCCTTCAACGGCGATAGGGAACTGATCGCCACGACCTAAGAACAGTGCGTGGTTTTTGTCTGAGAAATCTTCAGCTAACGCTTCAATCACTTTGTCTTGAGACAGCATGCTTTCAATACGCGCAGGCAGTGCGTGAAGCGCATGAGCAATACGCTCTTCCAGTTCTGGGTTTGCCCCTTTCAGGCGTCCCATATATGCCACCAGCATCAACAATACCGTTAACTGAGTTGTAAATGCTTTGGTGGAAGCAACGCCAATTTCCGCACCCGCTTTGGTCATCAGCGAAAATTCAGATTCGCGGACTAATGAAGATGCGCCAACGTTACAAATTGCTAGGGACGTTAAGTAACCCAGTTCTTTAGACAAGCGCAGAGCGGCTAAAGTATCTGCCGTTTCCCCTGATTGGGAAATGGTGATCATCAAGCTGCCTTTACGATGTGCCGGTTTACGGTAGCGGTATTCAGACGCAATTTCCACGTCACAAGGAATACCCGCCAATGATTCAAACCAGTAACGCGCAACCATACCAGCGTTGTACGAGGTTCCGCAGGCAACGATTTGGATATGGTCAACTTTGGACAGAATTTCGCTGGCTTTTGGACCTAACTCGCTAAGGTCGATACCATTATCTTGGTTAAAACGCCCTTCGAGGGTGTTTTTAATCGCCATTGGCTGTTCATAGATCTCTTTTTGCATGTAATGGCGGTATGCGCCTTTATCACCTGCATCGTATTGAACATTCGATTCGATTTGCTCACGTTCAACTGGTGCGCCTTGCTTATCAAAAATACGCACAGTGCGACGAGTAACTTCCGCAATATCCCCTTCTTCTAAGTAGATAAAACGGCGAGTCACAGGCAATAATGCCAGTTGGTCAGAAGCTAAGAAGTTTTCGCCAACACCCAGACCGATAACCAACGGGCTACCTGAACGTGCTGCGACTAATAATTCTGGGTTGCGGCTATCCATAATTACGGTGCCATAAGCGCCACGTAATTGTGGGATCACGCGCTGAACCACTTCCAGCAATGTGCCACCTTGCTGCTGTTCATGATGAACAAGGTGTGCAATCACTTCAGTGTCAGTGTCTGAACTAAAGATATAGCCAAGTTTTTTCAGCTCTTCTTTCAGTTCTAAATAGTTCTCAATAATTCCGTTATGAACAACGGCAATGTAACCCGAGGTATGAGGGTGAGCGTTACGCTCGCTTGGAATACCATGAGTCGCCCAGCGGGTATGCGCGATACCAGTTCCACCAGAAACCGGGTTCTTTTCTGCTTCTTCCGCCAGCATTTGCACTTTACCGACTTCACGTAAGCGTTGCAGATGACCTTCATGATCAACCACCGCCATACCCGCTGAGTCATAACCACGGTATTCTAAACGGCGAAGACCTTCTAACAGAATTTCCGCGATATCACGTTGTGCGACAGCACCAACAATTCCACACATATTAAGTTATTCCTAAATAAAGGGGTTATTCCCCCTCTTATTGTCGCAACCTGATTATTGTTCAGCTTTCGCTGTTCCCCAGCCTTGTAGAAACGGGGAATTTTATTGTTTTATCTATTTGCTACTTTGTAGCGATTTTTATATTAAAAAATACTGACCGACATTGCTTAGACTGCTAATTCTTAGATAACTAATTCGTTCATAACTAATCATAGGAGAGACTTGAATATCTCTCCTCTATATTTACTTATGTTTTATTTACTTATGTTTTATTTACTTATTTTTTCTTTACTGGGCGCTGCCAGTTTTTAATGTGCGTCTGTTTCACTCGGCTCACCACCAGCTCACCTTCGTTAATATCACGAGTGACCGTGGTACCAGCACCAATGGTTGCGCCATTAGCCACACACACTGGAGCAACTAACTGAGTGTCAGAGCCAACAAACACATCATCACCAATAACCGTTTTAAATTTATTCACACCATCATAATTACATGTGATCGTGCCCGCACCAATATTCACATTACTACCAATCTGAGCATCACCCAGATAGCTTAAGTGACCCGCTTTAGAGCCTAAGCCCAGCGTGGCATTTTTCATTTCAACAAAGTTACCCACATGGGATTTTGCTGCTAATTTAGCACCAGGGCGTAAACGAGCGAAAGGTCCAACAGTACATTCCGTGGATAATTCAGAATTTTCAATCACTGAGTATGGGCTGATAACTGAGTTATCGCCAATCACGCAGTTTTTCAGTACACAGCCTGTTTGGATCTGAACGTTATTACCCAGTGTCACGTTACCTTCGATGATCACGTTGGTGTCGATCACCACATCGCGACCGTGAGTTAAGGTTCCGCGAATATCAAAACGCGCAGGATCAATCAACATCACACCCGCTAACAGTAATTTTTCAGCTTGTTCTTTTTGGTAGATGCGCTCTAACGCAGCTAATTGCAGACGGTTATTAACCCCTTCCATTTCACTGAGATGGCTTGGGTGAACGGTCGCAATTTTGTTACCTTCTTTATGAGCAAGAGCAATGATGTCGGTAATGTAGTATTCACCTTGGGCATTGTTATTGTTCAGTTGGCTCAGCCAGCGGTTAAAGTCTTTTCCGCTTGCAACCATAATACCGGTGTTGATTTCTTGGATTTTACGCTGTTCTTCACTGGCATCTTTCTGTTCGATGATACCAACGACTTCGCCGTTTTCGCGGATAATGCGACCATAACCGGCTGGGTTATCTAGGATAACAGTGAGTAAGCCAATGCCGCCTTCTGGCTTAGCTTCTACCAGTCGTTGTAATGTGTCTTTAGCGATCAAAGGTACATCGCCATAAAGCATGACAATATCTTCATCATCTTGGAAGTGGGGAGCGGCTTGCTGCATCGCGTGGCCAGTACCCAGTTGCTCTGCTTGCAGAACCCAATTGAGGTTTTGTTCACCCAGTTTTTCTTTCAGTAAATCACCGCCATGTCCGTATACCAGATGAATATCCGACGCACCGATTGATTTCGCTGTATCAATCACATGCTGAACCATTGGTTTACCTGCGAGTAAATGCAGAACTTTAGGTAAGTCTGAATACATCCGTGTGCCTTTACCGGCAGCTAAAATCACGACACTTTTTCTTTGCACAGTCATATTTTCCTGAAACTCCAACTTTGGGGTGAAAGTAAACCTATTTCCTGTATAAATTACTACATATTTCGCACAAATAAAAAAGCCAGTTAGTCAAACTAACTGGCTTTTTCTATATTGCTATCATTACATAAGCTTTTTAGTTAACTCGATAACTCGAAGTTTCGCTATTGCTTTTGCAAGTTCTGCTGATGCCTGAGCATAATCAACATCGCCGTGTGCTTTGCGGACATGTTCTTCCGCTTTGCGTTTAGCTTCCACTGCACGAGCTTCGTCTAAATCTTTACCACGGATCGCTGTATCAGCGAGTACGATAACACCTGTTGGTTGAACTTCTAAAATACCGCCGGAGAGGTAAATTAGCTCTTCTTCACCAAACTGCTTCGTAATGCGTACCATGCCCGGTTTTATGGCAGTCAGCAGCGGGGTATGCTGCGGATAAATCCCCAACTCACCTTCACTACCTGTCACCTGAATTTTTTGTACTAAGCCTTCAAACATCTGTTTTTCCGCGCTTACTACTTTCAGGTAGTATGTCATTGCAGCTACCATATCAACCTCTCGTCAGATGGATTAAAGCTTTTTCGCTTTTTCCACAGCTTCTTCAATGGTACCAACCATGTAGAACGCTTGTTCTGGCAGGTGGTCGTAATCACCGTTCAGGATGCCGCTGAAGCCACGGATAGTGTCTTTCAGAGAAACGAACTTACCTGGTGAACCGGTAAAGACTTCTGCAACGAAGAATGGTTGAGACAGGAAGCGCTGGATCTTACGAGCACGAGCAACAACCAGTTTGTCTTCTTCAGACAGTTCATCCATACCCAGGATTGCAATGATATCTTTCAGTTCTTGGTAACGTTGCAGAATAGACTGAACGCCACGAGCAACATCATAGTGCTCTTGACCAACTACCAGTGGGTCTAATTGACGGCTGGTAGAATCCAGAGGGTCAACCGCAGGGTAGATACCCAGAGATGCGATTTGACGGCTCAGAACTACGGTTGCGTCTAAGTGAGCAAAGGTGGTTGCTGGTGATGGGTCAGTCAAGTCATCCGCTGGTACGTATACCGCTTGAACGGAAGTGATAGAACCAGTTTGAGTTGAGGTAATACGTTCTTGCAGAACACCCATCTCTTCCGCCAGCGTTGGTTGGTAACCTACCGCTGATGGCATACGACCTAACAGTGCTGATACTTCAGTACCTGCCAGTGTATAACGATAAATGTTGTCAACGAACAGCAGTACGTCACGACCTTCGTCACGGAATTTTTCAGCCATAGTCAGACCAGTCAGCGCAACACGCAGACGGTTTCCTGGTGGCTCGTTCATCTGGCCATAAACCAGTGATACTTTATCCAGAACGTTTGAGTCGGTCATTTCATGATAGAAGTCGTTACCTTCACGGGTACGCTCACCAACACCGGCGAACACTGAGTAACCTGAGTGCTCAATCGCGATGTTACGGATCAGTTCCATCATGTTTACTGTTTTACCAACACCCGCACCACCGAACAGACCTACTTTACCACCTTTCGCGAATGGACAGATTAAGTCCATTACTTTGATACCGGTTTCCAGCAATTCAGTTGAGTTAGCTAACTCTTCGTAGCTTGGTGCAGCACGGTGAATAGACCAGCGCTCTTCTTCGCCGATATCACCTTTCATGTCGATTGGTTCACCCAGAACGTTCATGATACGTCCCAGAGTTGCTTTACCGACTGGTACTTCGATTGGGTGCTCTAGGTTTACAACTTCTAAACCACGGCTCAGACCGTCTGATGTACCCATTGCGATACAACGGACAACACCACCACCTAACTGTTGTTGAACTTCCAACACCAGTTTTTCTTTACCGTTAATAACCTCAAGAGCATCGTACACTTTTGGTACGTTATCTTGAGGGAACTCGACGTCCACAACGGCGCCGATTACCTGGATAATCTTTCCAGTAGCCATCTTGAATCCTCTACGTAATTCGTAAACCTAGCTGTTAAACCGCGGCAGCACCAGAAACGATCTCGGTCAGTTCCTGAGTAATGCTGGCCTGACGAGCTTTGTTGTAAACCAACTGCAACTCTTTGATCAGGTTTCCACCGTTATCTGTAGCGGCTTTCATCGCTACCATTCGAGCGGCCTGCTCACTAGCTAGGTTTTCAACGACGCCCTGATAAACCTGCGACTCGATATAACGACGCAGCAGGGTATCCAGCAACGCCTTAGGATCGGGTTCATATAAATAATCCCAAGATTTCTTCTTCAGTGTTTCGTCATCGCTTGCAGGCAATGGCAGTAACTGAAGAATAGTTGGTTCTTGAGACATTGTATTGACGAACTTGTTGTTCACCACATACAGTTTATCTAAACGCCCTTCATCATAGGCTTGTAGCATAGAGTTAACCGGGCCAATCAGGTCAGAAAGGGTCGGGTTATCCCCCATTCCGGTTACTTGTGAAACGACATTGCCGCCTACAGAACCGAAGAATGCTACCGCTTTAGAACCGATTAAAGCCAAATCAACCTGAACGTTTTTCTCAGACCACGTTTTCATGTCTGCTAGCAGTTTTTTGAACAGGTTAACGTTCAAACCACCACACAGACCACGGTCTGTTGAAACAACCAAATACCCGACGCGCTTAACTTCGCGCTCTTCGAGATATGGGTGTTTATATTCCAGATTACCTAATGCAAGGTGACCAATCACACTGCGCATGGTTTCTGCATAAGGACGGCTGGCCGCCATGCGTTCCTGCGTTTTACGCATTTTGGACGCCGCGACCATTTCCATCGCTTTAGTGATCTTCTGTGTGTTTTGCACACTTCCAATCTTGGAACGTATCTCTTTTGCGCCGGCCATTTCTGCTTCTCCTTATTAACCAGACGGCCCATAAAAATTCACGGGCCGAATAGTATTACCAGGACTGGGTGGCTTTGAATGATTCGAGCAGTTTATTCAACTTAGCTTCGATATCATCGTTATATTTGCCCGCCAGACCAATTTCGTTCATAAGGTCAGCATGCTCGCGCTGTGCAAATGAAACTAATGCAGCTTCGAATGCACCAATTTTTGCTAACTCAACATCGTCCAGATATCCACGTTCTGCAGCGAACAGAGACAGTGCCTGCTCTGCTACTGACATTGGTGCATACTGTTTCTGTTTCAGCAGTTCAGTTACTTTCTGACCATGGCTCAACTGTTTACGAGTTGCGTCATCGAGGTCGGAAGCAAACTGAGCAAACGCTGCCAGTTCACGGTATTGAGCCAGTGCTGTACGGATACCACCAGACAGTTTCTTAATGATTTTAGTCTGAGCAGCACCACCAACACGAGATACTGAAATACCTGGGTTAACCGCTGGACGAATACCAGAGTTAAACAGGTTAGATTCCAGGAAGATCTGACCATCAGTAATCGAAATTACGTTTGTTGGTACGAATGCAGAAACGTCACCCGCTTGAGTTTCAATGATTGGCAGAGCAGTCAATGAACCAGTTTTACCTTTCACTTCACCTTTAGTGAATGCTTCTACGTAATCAGCGTTAACACGAGCAGCACGCTCAAGTAAACGGGAGTGCAGATAGAAAACATCACCTGGGTATGCTTCACGTCCTGGTGGACGACGCAGCAACAGTGAAATTTGACGGTATGCGACAGCCTGTTTAGACAGGTCATCATAAACGATCAGAGCATCTTCACCGCGGTCACGGAAATATTCACCCATCGCGCAACCAGAGTATGGTGCTAAGTATTGCAGTGCAGCTGATTCAGATGCAGTTGCAACAACAACGATAGTGTTTTCCAGAGCGCCGTGTTCTTCCAGTTTACGTACTACGTTAGAGATAGTTGATGCTTTCTGTCCGATAGCAACGTAAACACATTTGATGCCAGAATCACGCTGGTTGATGATTGCATCGATCGCCAGAGCTGTTTTACCAGTTTGACGGTCACCGATGACAAGCTCACGCTGGCCACGGCCGATTGGAATCATCGCATCGACTGATTTATAACCAGTCTGTACAGGTTGATCAACTGATTGACGGTCGATAACACCCGGAGCAATAACTTCTACAGGAGAGAAGCCATCGTGCTCAACAGGACCTTTACCATCAATTGGTTGACCCAGTGTATTCACTACACGTCCTAACAGGCCACGGCCTACTGGAACTTCAAGAATACGACCAGTACATTTAACTTTCATGCCTTCTGCTAAGTCAGCATAAGGACCCATAACAACCGCACCAACAGAGTCACGCTCTAAGTTCAGTGCAATTGCGTAACGGTTGCCAGGCAGTGCGATCATTTCACCCTGCATGACTTCGGCTAAACCGTGAATACGAATGATACCGTCGTTAACGGAAACAATCGTACCTTCATTGTGAGCTTCACTCACAACATCGAACTGAGCAATACGCTGTTTGATCAGTTCGCTGATTTCGGTGGAATTCAGTTGCATATGCTCCAGTCCCCTTAAGACTGCAAGACGTCAGTTAAACGCTCTAAGCGACCGCGGACACTACCGTCAATGACGAGGTCTCCCGCACGAATGATCACTCCAGCAATAACAGACTTGTCAATTTTGCAATTCAGCTTAACTTTGCGTGACAGACGTTTTTCCATCGCGGCAGAAATTTTAGCTGACTGCTGTTCACTCAGTTCGTTCGCAGAAAGAACATCAACTTCAACGGTTGATTCCAGCGTATCGCGCAATTGGATAAATTGAGCTAATACTTCTGGCATCGTTGTTAAACGACCGTTTTCCGCCATAACACGAATCAGATTTTGAACATGCTCGTCAATTTCATCTCCACAAACAGAGATAAACGTTTTAGCTAATGTTTCTGGTGCAATAGAACCAGAAAGCAGCTCACCAACCTGTTCATTGCGCGTCACCTCAGAGGTGAAGGCCAGCATTTCCTGCCATTTAGCAACAGCTTGGTTTTCCACAGCAAAGTCAAAAGCTGCTTTGGCGTAGGGGCGAGCTACAGTAGCGATTTCAGACATGCCCCTCCCTCCTTACAGTTCAGCGACTAGTTTATCAACGATGTCGCTGTTAGCAGCTTCATCCACGGAACGTTCGATGATCTTCTCGGCACCTGCGATAGCAAGCATCGCAACCTGTTTACGTAACTCTTCACGTGCACGTTTACGCTCAGCATCAATTTCAGCTTGCGCTTGTGCTACGATTTTTGCACGTTCTGCTTCCGCTTCCGCTTTAGCTTCATCAATCATTTGAGTGCGTTGTTTATTCGCTTGTTCAATGATGATTTGAGCTTCAGCTTTCGCTTTTTTCAGTCGGTCGGTTGCGTCGGTTTGCGCCAGTTCCAGGTTCTTTTTAGCACGTTCTGCGGAAGATAAACCGTCAGCAATTTCTTTTTGACGTTTTTCTATGGCCGCCATAATCGGTGGCCATACATACTTCATACAGAACAAAACAAACAGGACAAACGCGATAGCCTGGCCGAGGATTGTTGCATTTAGATTCACAGACAATACCTCTTATTTATTAGTTAGTTAATGTTCTTAATGTGTGCCGAACGTTAATTAGGCAACAGCGAACATTACATATAAGCCCAGACCAACAGCAATCATCGGAATAGCATCGACCAGACCCATTACGATAAAGAACTGTGTACGCAGCAGAGGAATTAAATCTGGCTGACGAGCAGCGCCTTCTAAAAATTTACCACCTAGGATGCCGATACCGATCGCAGCACCGATCGCCGCTAAACCCATCATAATAGCGGCAGCCATGTACAGCAGATCCATACTCAGGTTTTCCATGACAGTCTCCAGTTTGTTTCAGTTAATACAATTATTGATTAATAAAATTAGTGCTCTTCAGAAGCCATCGACAGATAGACAACAGTCAGAACCATAAAAATAAAGGCTTGTAGCGTAATAATCAGTATGTGGAAGATAGCCCAAGGCAGGCTTAACAACCACTGTGACCACCACGGAAGCAGAGCCGCGATAAGAATAAAGATCAATTCACCTGCATACATGTTACCAAACAGTCGCAGACCGAGTGATACAGGTTTTGACAGCAGGCTAACCCCTTCAAGAATCAAGTTTACAGGGATAAATACCGGATGGTTGAAAGGCTGCATAGTGAGCTCTTTCGTGAATCCGCCAATTCCTTTCATCTTGATGCTGTAAAAGATTATTAGGATAAACACACCAATTGCCATCGACATCGTGATACTCACATCTGCGGTTGGAACAATACGCAGAGCAGGTAAACCTAAGTAGTGCTCACCGATGTATGGGATGAAATCAATTGGAAGTAGATCCAGAAGGTTCATTAAAAATACCCAGACGAACACCGTTAATGCCAGAGGGGCAATAACTTTGCTCTTCCCGTGATACATATCACGGACTGAGTTATCAACGAAACCAATGATCAGTTCTATTGCAGTCTGTAACTTACCGGGTACGCCACTAGTCGCATTGGCAGCAACTTTTCTAAATAGCCACAGGAATAAAGCCCCGAGAACTACTGAGAAAAAAAGCGAGTCAATGTTTAACGCCCAAAACGTTGGACTAGCGTGGGGATCGACCAACTCAAAGGTACGTAGATCCAACTGAAGGTTTCTCAGATGGTGACCTATGTACTCATTTGTAGTCATCACTTCTCCTGATGCAGACATGATGCCTCTTACCCTTTTGTAGTTTAAAAATACTTACCGTTTTACAACGGCTGGTGCAACAATCTGAACAATCAGCACCGCTAAATAGGTCAAACCCAGTGGTGTTATTGACGCTTTAAACACACCAAAAGCAACAACTAAGACAGTAATAGTTGTCACAACCTTTAACCCTGCTCCTAATGCAAAGAACCAGGCAATGCGGACAGGTTCATCCTCTTCTTTTGCTTTTTCAAAGCGTGATAGCAGCATAAATACGATATTAGGTAACCAGCATGCTAACCCACCAGCAAGAGCAGAGGCCCCCCATTCTATACTATTTGCACAGAAAGCCCCACTGAGGATTACAAAAGTTATTAACTGAATAGACAGTTGCTTAGAAGCATTACTGCCATAAAGGGAAACAGACATAACTTTGTGTACTCCCAGCTCTCTCAGCCTAAGAAACGCTAAGGGTTGTAATAAAACTGCCTTTGCTTAAATGTGTCAAGAGACAAAAACGTGCAAATTATACGGGCAGGCGAAATGAATTCAATCAGTAAGTAGCGAAAAGGTGAATAAATATTTAATTTTTTCGAGATAGCGCAGAATTAAGACAGGTAGGATTAATAATTTATTAACGATTCGTCGCCTAAAAATAACTTTATGTGATTAAGATCACAATAAATCTTAATCTCTTGATTAATAACCACACTCTTTATCCGGTTAGAACCCTATTTTTAAGCCATAAATCAAATAATTAAATTTGTTATTTTTTAGGCAAAAAAATGAAAAAATAATTTGGATATTTCATTATTAATGCTAAAACGATTTAGTAATAATATTAGATTAGGAATATTATTACGATTAATGTGATTATTTTTGATATATATTCGTTAATATTCTGTAAATAACAAGTGAATTTAAATTATCTTTATTTTAATTATATATAAAAATAGCCGTAACATTGTAAATGTACGGCTACCGCTCTAAAAGATAAAATAATTTTACTAGAAACTACGTTATTTTTTGAATAATTTAACTAAGTGACGCTGTTCGTCTAATTCTGGAATTTTTAGCTCTGTAATGGACTCAACTTCAAATCCTTCAGGTAGCTGTGTGAGTTCTTCGTTACGAACCACACCTTTTAACGCATAAAAGCGCCCTTCCCTTGCAGGAAGATGGTGGCACCAACTCAGCATATCGTTGAGTGATGCAAAGGCTCTGCTAATTACGCCATCAAATCCATCTTCAACAGGGTACTCTTCCACTCGAGATTGAACTGGCTCAATGTTAGTTAGCCCTAACTCATGCTGAACCTGTTTTAGGAAGCGTATACGCTTCCCTAAGCTATCCAATAAAACAAAGTGAGCATCAGGTCGTACAATCGCTAAAGGTACGCCAGGAAGCCCTGGGCCCGTTCCTACATCGATAAACTTGTCACCCTTAAGGTGATCGTTCACCACGATGCTGTCCATGATGTGGCGAACTAACATTTGTTCCGGCTCACGTACCGACGTTAAATTGTACGCTTTATTCCATTTGTGCAATAAACCAACATAATCAACTAACTGCTGTTTTTGCTTGCCAGTCAGTTGAATGTCGGCCTTTGCCAATAGCTTTGTCAGTTTGCTAAGTAAATCCATATTATGCACTCCGACGTAGCATGCCTTGTTTTTTGAGCCACACTAACAAAATTGAAATTGCTGCTGGTGTGATCCCTGAAATACGAGAAGCTTGACCAATTGACGTTGGTTTGTGGTCATTCAGTTTTGCCATGACTTCGTTGGATAAGCCTTTCACCTGCTTATAATCTAAATCAACAGGGAGTAAGGTATTTTCATTACGCAGTTGACGCTCGATCTCTTCTTGCTGACGAGCAATGTAACCTTCGTATTTCACTTGAATTTCAACTTGATCTGCAGCTTGAGGATCTTCAACTCCTGGAGCAAACAAATTCAAAGAAGTCAGCATTTGATAAGTCATTTCAGGACGGCGTAATAAATCTTCACCATTGGCTTCTTTCGATAATGGAACGGTTAAAATTTGGTCGATTTCTTCATGATTATCAGATTTAGGGTGAACCCAGATATCTTTTAAGCGTTGACGCTCTTTTTCGATCATTTCGACTTTGCGGTTGAAGTGCTCCCAACGAATATCATCCACAAGACCTAATTCACGTCCTTTTTCGGTTAAACGTAAATCTGCATTATCTTCGCGTAGCATCAAACGGTATTCCGCACGGGAAGTAAACATACGGTACGGTTCTTTAGTTCCTAATGTGCACAAGTCGTCAACTAATACGCCGACATAGGCTTGGTCACGACGAGGGAACCAACCTTCTAGGTCAAATGCATGTTGTGCAGCGTTAAGACCTGCTAATAAACCTTGAGCTGCGGCTTCTTCGTAACCTGTTGTACCGTTGATTTGACCCGCAAAGAACAAACCTTCGATAAATTTGCTTTCGAGAGTTTGTTTTAGATCGCGTGGGTCAAAGAAATCGTACTCAATGGCATAACCAGGGCGGACGATCCTTGCATTTTCCATTCCCTTCATGGAATGAACTATTTTCATTTGAACATCAAATGGCAAGCTGGTGGAGATCCCGTTTGGATAAATTTCGTTGCTAGTTAAACCTTCTGGCTCTAAGAAGATCTGATGTGCATTTTTATCCGCAAAACGCATGACTTTATCTTCAATTGAAGGACAGTAACGAGGACCGATCCCTTCAATGATCCCTGCATACATAGGGCTGCGATCTAAATTATTACGGATCACATCATGAGTTTGCTCATTGGTATAGGTGATGTAGCAAGGCACTTGTTGTGGATGCTGCTCTTGCGAACCTAAAAATGAGAATACCGGCATTGGGTCGTCACCTAGCTGTTGAGCTAACTGACTGAAATCAATAGTTCTTGCATCAATACGTGGTGGTGTACCCGTTTTTAAGCGGTTTACACGTAATGGCAATTCTCTTAAACGTTGAGATAACGTAATTGCGGGTGGATCACCAGCACGACCACCACTGTAATTTTCTAAACCGATATGAATTTTCCCATCAAGGAAAGTACCTACGGTTAATACCACCGCTTTGGCTTTAAATTTTAAGCCCATGCGGGTAACAGCGCCAGTTACTCGGTTATTTTCAACAATCAGATCTTCAACAGGTTGTTGGAAGATCATTAAGTTTGGTTGGTTCTCTAATGCAGTTCTAACGGCTTGGCGATATAGCACGCGGTCTGCTTGTGCGCGAGTTGCACGAACCGCTGGGCCTTTACTTGCATTGAGTGTTCTAAATTGAATACCCGCTTTGTCAGTTGCGGTAGCCATTAAGCCACCGAGGGCATCAATTTCTCTTACCAGATGTCCCTTACCGATCCCACCGATGGCTGGGTTGCAAGACATCTGGCCCAATGTATCAATATTGTGAGTCAGTAATAGGGTTTGACGCCCCATACGTGCAGCTGCCATTGCTGCTTCAGTACCGGCATGACCACCACCAATTACGATGACGTCAAATTGCTCTGGATAAAACATGTGTGAACCTTAACGTTAGAAAATGCGGATTCTGCATTCGAGGAGTGAATTCTACTCAAGTTTGATGGAGAGACCAAGCCCTGGCCTCTCGCCTATATAATATAAAGATCTTTTTTATTTAAAGATCTCTTTATTAGATCTTTTATTAGGATCGACAGTTTCTGTGGATAAGTGAATTTTCACTTTAAAGATCATCAAAGTGTAAAGGATCATATACTGTGAATGATCCGTGATCCTTTTGCGTATAAGCTGGGATCAAAATAGGGACTTATGCACAGGTCTTGGACGACCTAAAACTTATAATCTGGATAACTACCGGTTAATACCATGATCTTACCTGAGTTATCCACAGTTGTTTGCTGTTAATTTGAACAGATTAGAGTTCGTTTGCCCAAATTTTAACCCAAACACCTGCGGGATCTTCAGGGATTTCGTGTTGCTGAACATCAATTTCGAAGCAATCACCGATCCTTTTTGCACCATGATCCTGTAATAAGGTATCAAGGGTATGGATCGCACCACAAAAAGTGTCATATTCCGAACTACCAATCCCCACTGCACCGTATTTGATCTTACTCAGGTCTGGTGACTGAGATTGAATTGCTTCCGCTAACGGTTGGATATTTTCGGGAAGATCCCCTGCGCCATGTGTGGAGCTCACCACCAGCCATAACCCTTCAAGTGGTAAGTCATCTAGTTCAGGACCGTGCTGTATATCCGTTTCATAGCCGAGTTCTTCTAAAATCTCTGCCATATGCTCCGCTACATATTCGGCACTGCCCATGGTACTGCCACTAATTAAGGTTACTTTTGTTACGCTCATGGTCACTCTCTTTCACATTAACAGGCCGCTATTGTACGCTGTGAATGAGCTGGGATCTACCTGTGGATAATGTGGTTATATCATTTTTTTCTACGGGGTGATCGTTCGCATGATCGGGTTCTGTAAGGAGATCAGCGTTTCGGTTGATTGTATTTCATCGATAGTCTGAATTTTGTTGATAAGTACATCTTGAAGGGAATCTATCGAGCGGCACATTACCTTAATAAAGATATTGTATTGACCCGTCGTATAGTAAACCTCCACGACTTCCTCTAAAGCATCTAACTTTTTGAGGGCAGTATGATAATCCTTGGCACTTTTTAAAATGATCCCTATAAAGCAGCAGACATCAAAACCCAATTGTTTTGCGCTGATATCGATACGGGTTCCTTTTATGATCCCAGCTTGCTTCATTTTTTCCACTCGCACATGAATAGTTCCGGGACTTACCGAGAATTTTTTGGCGAGTTCAGCATAAGGTGTACGTGCATTGACCATTAATTCGTGAAGTATGTCACGATCGAGATTATCGATTTGATAATTTTCTGGCATTATTTAGCCCTCATTTTGATGATTATTCATTTTTATACCCATTTTTTTAATTAAAATAAACAGTAAAGGCTTTTTTTAATGATGGATATTGAATTTATACCTCATTTTGTTGCTTAATCTACACATCGGCTAATTACAGCTAACAAATTATGGGTAAAATTATGGACAAGTCATTCATCGAACATCAGCAACAAATCAGCTTTGTTAAATCCTATTTCTCACGTTTACTTGAAAAAGAGCTTGGCTTAATCGAAGTTCAAGGTCCTATCCTGAGCCGTTTAGGTGATGGTACACAAGACAACTTATCAGGCTGCGAAAAAGCCGTTCAAGTAAAAGTGAAATCAATTCCTGGTGCAACGTTTGAAGTGGTTCACTCTTTGGCTAAATGGAAACGCAAAACCTTAGGTCGTTTTGGTTTCAGCGAAGGTCAAGGTCTGTACACTCACATGAAAGCGTTACGTCCGGACGAGGATCGCTTAACCCCAATCCACTCCGTCTATGTTGACCAGTGGGATTGGGAAAAAGTGATGGCAGATGAGGATCGTACGCTTCCTTATCTGAAGCAGACAGTGGGTAAAATCTATAAGGCAATAAAAGAAACAGAAGCTGCCGTAAGTAAAGAATTTGGGCTGGCACCGTTCCTGCCAGACCAAATTCACTTTATCCACAGCGAAGAGCTGCTAAAACGTTATCCAGATTTAGACGCGAAAGGTCGTGAGCGTGCGATTGCGAAAGAATTGGGTGCGGTATTCTTAATCGGTATTGGTGGAAAACTGTCAAGCGGTGAATCCCACGATGTACGTGCACCAGACTACGATGACTGGACAACCGAAAACGAAGATGGCTTCAAAGGCTTAAACGGTGACATTATTGTTTGGAACCCAGTATTACAAGACGCATTTGAAATCTCTTCAATGGGGATCCGTGTCAGTCCTGAATGTTTAACTCGCCAACTCGCATTAACAGGTGATGAAAAACGTATGGAACTGGAATGGCATCAAGCGTTAGTCAAAGGTGAAATGCCGCAATCTATCGGTGGTGGTATTGGCCAATCTCGCTTAGTGATGTTACTGCTGCAACGTCAACATATCGGTCAAGTTCAGTGTGGTGTTTGGTCACCAGAAATGGCTGAAACAGTTGAAGATATGCTGTAATTAGCGATTAAAACGGCGTAGTAGTCGGCTTTTTAGCCCTGTATCAAAGCGCCAGATATGATCAAATATCTTCATGATACCGGGCTTCCCATAATTTGAGACGGATACCGCATGGAAGCGGTATTTACCAACCTTCTGAAGGGACTTAATCTTCTGAATTAACTCATCCGGTAAGCGTTGAGCCACAAAGTCCGAAATGACAACCGCATCGGCATCACTCCACTGTTTTGACTCTAATTTTACCGTTGTTTCTCGTAAACATGCTGCCAAGTCTGTTCCACCACGGAATGTTTGATGCAAGAAGCGCATGCATTGTTCTAAGCCATCCGCAGAGAGAAGGTCATAATGAACAATTTCAGTGGAAAACAGCATCACGTGACAAGCTCGGTTATCCGCCAGCGCGATTTTCATTAAAGCCAGACAGAACGCCTTTGCACAGCGTTCATTGATTCCACCCATAGAACCTGAAGTATCGATACATACCACAAATGGTCCTCTGGGCTGATCTTCATGTTGATGATGGGTCACAGGGCGTAAAACTTTGCGTTCTTGCCAGCTTTCCCCTTGTAAGCGATAGGTAATAAGCTGTTTCTCTAATAACTTGCGGTAGAACTCGAATTCAATATCTTCAAGCCCTAACATCGCAAGCTCAGCCGGTAATAGCCGCAGAATATCGTCACTCTGGTTTAAGCCATTCACTTGTTCAGGTACAGTTTCCGGGACTTTTTCCATCACCGTCATCGGCTCAAGGATTACATTATCATCCAGAATAGATTTGGCTGATTGGCTACGCCCCAGTAGCTGAGCAATTTTTTCAAGCTCGGGTTGCTGGCGCAAAAAATCACTGTAGCGCGCGATTAATTGATCATTATAAGCCGCTGGGTTACTAAACCCTTTGCTCAGATCCCATAATCGCCCAGAAGAGCGCTCATTTTCCCCTAGAATATCCTCAAGATTTCCGCTCAGTGCTAAACGGCGCTGTAATTCCGCCAGCAGTTGCTCTTTTTCCTGTTCTAAGAGTTCTTTATGTAATGTAGTCACCTGCAAAATCAAACTAATACGCCAACGCTGAACAATCAAAGATTGTCGCGCACTGCGATTTTCAATTTTTCCCTTTTGCAGTTGCAGGGCTTCACGGTAAAACGGGGAATCTAACTGCTCGAGCCGTGCTATCACATCGGGTAATTGCGTGAAAAACTTATCAGTGGGAATGCCCAATGACTTCTGATATAGCCCAAATTCTTCAGAAAGTTGCTGAGGAACTAACGCATCTTGCAGCTTCTGTTTAAGGTCTTTTTTCCAACTGGAGAGATCTTTTAATAGCGCCTTTTTCAATCGAGGATGCTTTTCAAAGAAAACCGCCAGCTGTGGGGTGGCGAGAAGAGAAATAATAATCTCTTCAATCAGCTGGCTTTCATTCACCGAAAGCAATAATTCGAGGGACGCTAGGCTCATCATAATGAGTTAGTCACCTTTCCCATAATTTGCTGGCGGAGTTGGGTCAATTTATCGCTAAGCTTAATAAAGCTCTCTTCAACATCCGCGAGCCAGTGCGCCTCGATAAACAGGTTAGGTTGCTGCTTCTCAAACTGATATTTAGCCCCTTGGATCTCATTTTGGATGGCATCAAGCTTATCCAACCACTCTTTATTATTGGTTGTCGGTGCCGCTGTAGGGTTTTTATCTTGTAAATATAAGGTTGATGCTTGATGGCTAACATCTAATAGTTGGATCTGGTTTAAATTATTCACTTCAGCGGCTAGCTCTTGCGCGAAACCAATCCCATTAAGATGAGCGGATAAGGTGGTGCCTTTATTAAGGAAATTTGCCAGTGATTTTTTCTCGGTGGTAATAAAGGTCACTTTCATATTATGTAGCTGTAATGGGCGATGCAAAAATAGGGTTACACGCCCTTCGCTAATATTCTCAGGCAACATATAAGAGGCTTTTCGTGCAAACATCGCGTTATTTTTTAAAACTTTAAAAGCATCTTGGTTATTTTGATCTTGGGTGGATGACATCCACTGTTGGTAAACTTGCTCAATTTCTCGTGTAAATTTACGTTGTTGCCAACCATCTTCTTGTACTAATGACTTGAGCAATTGGGGCAGTAAGTTCATTGACTGCATATCGTGCCATAAGCAATCTTTGAGTAGCACAATATCCAACGGTGAAACAGAGTTTCGACCATTAAAGAATGCGCTAGCCTGCAATAAATAAACTGCTTTTTTCCAACGTCTATCAGAGACATACAGATTCTTCTCTGTGGCATCAATTTGTTGGCGTAATTGGTAAATCAATTCAAAACAGTGATCGGGCAGCGAAACCTTGGGAATTTCTTTTTGCCATTCTCGGTACTCTTCTTCACTGATTTTTAGGTGATCAGGAACCAAATTTTCTTCTTGCTGAGATTTGCCAGTCAGCAGCGCACGGAAATTTTGTTTCTCTTGTACTTTATCCAGCCAAATTCGCAGCAACATCCTATCAAACAGCGCTTCAAGACTATTATCCGCATCCGGTAGCTCGTTGGATGCGGTGACTAGCAAGCGCATTGGGATATTTTTCTCTTCATCCCCATTACGGAATTTGCGTTCATTTATGGCAGTTAGTAAGGTATTTAAGATGGCAGGGCCTGCTTTCCAAATTTCATCCAAAAACACCACTTCCGCATCGGGCAGGTATCCTTTGGTTAAACGCTCATAACGCCCTTCATCTTTTAAGGCTTGAATGGAAAGCGGTCCAAAAATTTCTTCGGGGGTAGAAAAGCGCGTCATTAAATATTCAAACGCATTCGCTTGGCGGAAGGCATATTTCATGCGGCGGGCAATTAAGCTTTTCGCTATCCCAGGAGGACCCAGCAAGAACACGCTTTCCCCACTCAGCGTGGCGAGCAAACACAAACGAATAGCTTGCTGACGTTCATACAAACCACCTTCAAGGTAGTTGCTTAATTGGGCTATCCGTTCTGCTAATTGCATAAGGTGTTCCTTTTCTCTAAATAACTCTTCTAAGGGTTAGAGGGAGATGGTTATTGGCCAAGCTATTGCTAGGTTAGCTGTCCTTTTATTCATTGTGCAATCAGTTTTGTGATTTTTCTTTGATGTTATTTCGGATAAAGAGCAACAAATTTAGGTTGTAGCGAACAACTGAGTATTAATTAAGCAGGAACGATTCAGCGACAACTTATTCAATAAGTTAGCTTTTTATTTGTAAAAATAGGCTAACGAAACGTTTCGATAGTGATCACAAAACCAAGATAAGAACATTGAGTTGTGACTATTCTTTACTATTATTGTATAAGCGAAACGTTTCGCTCATGCAGAGCCAAAACTCGAAAGTAGAAAAAACAGACTAAAAACGGTGGTAAAGAATGAAGAAAGGTATGTTGCTTAACTCAAATGTTGCTTCCGTGATTGCAAAACTCGGTCATACCGACCATATCACGTTGGGAGATGCAGGTTTACCCATTCCTGCCAGCGCTGAACGTATCGATCTGGCTGTGACGCAAGGACTACCGGATTTTATGTCTGTTTTGCGAGTGAT
The DNA here is from genome assembly GCF_009706505.1 of Providencia sp. wls1922. Classification (NCBI taxonomy): domain Bacteria; kingdom Pseudomonadati; phylum Pseudomonadota; class Gammaproteobacteria; order Enterobacterales; family Morganellaceae; genus Providencia; species Providencia sp. wls1922. Next base: position 45,354 of record NZ_WLUG01000093.1, read on the forward strand.
TACCCAAGAGATGCAGGTAGAAAAAGCGATACTTGCTCAAGAAATCAGCAAAATAAATCCTCAAATGGAAAAAGCCATTTTAGCCCATCTTCATGAATTGGAAGCGGCACAGGGAAACCATATTGAAGTCATCTATTGCAGCCATGAACATTTCAAGCAACGCACTCATGAAAGCAAAGCCGTGATCCGAACAGGGGAATGTTCACCATACGCTAATATCATTCTTTGTTCTGGTGTGACTTTCTGAGGTGACTATGCAACCTTTATTAGAACTTATTGGCATTGATAAAGCCTTTCCCGGAGTAAAAGCTCTCTCGGGAGCCGCCTTAAAAGTCTACCCTGGTCGAGTGATGGCGCTGGTGGGGGAAAATGGTGCGGGTAAATCCACCATGATGAAAGTGCTCACGGGGATCTACAACAAAGATGCGGGCGCGATCCGTTACCTTGGTAAAGAAGTCGTGTTTAATGGTCCGAAAAGTTCCCAAGAATCGGGGATCGGGATCATTCACCAAGAACTGAATTTAATTCCTGAACTTACCATCGCTGAAAACATTTTTTTAGGTCGCGAATTTGTGAACAAATTCGGCAAAATCGACTGGAAAAAAATGTTCAGCGAATCAGACAAACTGCTCCAGCGATTAAACCTTGATTACGATAGCCACCAAACTATCGCCGAATTATCTATCGGTGAACAACAAATGGTGGAAATTGCCAAAGTTCTCAGCTTTCAGTCTCAAGTCATCATTATGGATGAACCGACAGACGCACTGACCGATACCGAAACTGCCTCACTCTTTCGCGTGATTGAAGATTTAAAATCCCAAGGCTGTGGCATTGTGTATATCTCTCACCGTTTAAAAGAGATCTTCGAAATTTGCGACGACGTGACTGTTTTTCGTGATGGCCAGTTTATTGGTGAAAAGCCAGTCAGTGAATTAGAAGAAGAAAAACTGATTGAGATGATGGTAGGACGCAAACTGGAAGACCAATATCCGCGAGTCGATGTACCTGTTGGCGATATTCGCCTGCAAGTTGAAAATGTTTCTGGCCCCGGTGTCACCAATGCCAGTTTCACGCTAAGAAGCGGTGAAATTTTAGGTGTTTCAGGTTTGATGGGCGCAGGACGTACGGAGCTGATGAAAATCATCTACGGTGCAGCTTCGAAAAAATCCGGCAATATCCAGTTAGAAGGTAAAAACGTCACCTTAAAAACCCCGCAAGATGGTTTGAATAACGGCATCGTTTATATTTCGGAAGACCGTAAGCGCGATGGGTTAGTGCTGGGGATGTCAGTAAAAGAAAATATGTCCTTAACGGCATTAGGTTACTTCAGCCACTTTGGCGGCACATTAAAACATGGCGAAGAGCAAATGACCGTGGGGGATTTTATCCGCTTATTTAATATTAAAACCCCATCCATGGACCAAATTATTGGCAACTTATCTGGTGGTAACCAGCAAAAAGTGGCTATTGCCCGTGGACTAATGACACGACCGAAAGTGCTTATCCTCGATGAGCCAACCCGTGGTGTCGACGTCGGGGCAAAAAAAGAGATCTACCAACTAATCAACCAATTTAAAAAAGAAGGGCTGAGTATCATCCTCGTATCTTCAGAAATGCCTGAAGTGATTGGGATGAGCGATCGCATTTTGGTTATGCATGAAGGGCATATCAGCGGCGAATTCTCTGCCAAAGAAGCAACGCAGGAAGCCTTAATGGCGGCCGCAGTCGGTAAAAATTACGGCTCAGTTCAGGAGTTAACAGCATGAGTTCAACAACCGCACCATCAAAACGCTACTTCAGCAAAGCATGGCTAATGGAGCAAAAATCCTTAATCGCCCTATTAGTCTTAATTGCGATTGTTTCAACCCTAAGCCCTAACTTTTTTACGGTCAACAACCTGTTTAACATCCTGCAACAGACTTCTGTGAATGCGATTATGGCGGTGGGAATGACATTAGTGATTCTTACGTCGGGCATTGATTTGTCTGTGGGATCACTATTGGCATTAACAGGCGCAGTAGCTGCATCGATGGTCGGAGCTGAAGTGAATGCCTTTGTTGCTGTCGCAGGAGCATTAGCGCTCGGTGCTGCAATTGGTGCATGTACAGGGGTGATTGTTGCAAAAGGTAAAGTCCAAGCTTTTATCGCCACATTGGTCATGATGCTATTACTACGTGGTGTAACCCGGGTTTATACCGATGGCAGCCCAATCAATACGGGTTTTAGTGATAACGCCGATTTATTTGGTTGGTTTGGTATTGGTCGCCCATTAGGTATTCCTACCCCAGTATGGTTAATGGTTATCGTCTTTGCGGCGGCTTGGTACATGCTACACCACACTCGCTTAGGTCGTTATATCTATGCGTTAGGCGGAAATGAATCAGCGACCCGCTTATCCGGTATTAATGTCGATAAAATTAAAATTATCGTTTACTCCTTGTGTGGTTTATTAGCAGCGCTGGCGAGTGTGATTGAAGTTGCACGTTTATCTTCAGCTCAGCCAATGGCGGGTAACGGTTATGAACTGGATGCGATTGCTGCGGTTGTACTGGGTGGCACAAGCCTTGCTGGTGGTAAAGGGCGCATTGTAGGTACGCTGATTGGTGCGCTGATCCTTGGTTTCTTAAACAATGGTTTGAACTTACTCGGTATTTCCTCGAACTACCAAATGATCGTAAAAGCCGTTGTGATTTTATTAGCTGTACTTGTTGATAACAAAAAATAGTGATTCTGACCCCTACCCGATAATGACAGGAATTTTCTTATGAAACTGAACAAATTAGCGACTTTATTTACCGCTTTTGCACTAACAGCAACCGTCAGTGTGAACGCGATGGCCAAAGAGAGCATTGCGCTGGTTATTTCAACCCTGAACAACCCATTCTTTGTGACTATGAAAGATGCGGCACAAAAAGAAGCGGACAAACTGGGTTATGAACTGATTGTTTTGGATTCTCAAGATAACCCGGCGAAAGAGTTAGCGAATGTCCAAGATTTAACGGTACGTGGTACCAAATTAATGCTGATCAACCCAACTGACTCTGACGCAGTGGGTAACTCTATCCTGATGGCTAACAAAGCGAAAATCCCCGTGATCACCTTAGACCGCGCCGCTAACAAAGGTGAAGTGGTGAGCCATGTTGCTTCTGATAACCGCATGGGTGGAAAAATGGCGGCAGACTTTATTGCCAAGAAAACGGGCAATGACGCCAAAGTTATTCAATTAGAAGGGATTTCTGGAACGTCGGCAGCTCGTGAACGTGGTGAAGGTTTCAATACGGGTGCGAAAGAGCATAAATTCAACGTATTAGCGAGCCAACCTGCGGATTTCGACAGAACTAAAGGCTTGAACGTTATGCAAAACTTATTGACAGCGCACCCTGCAGTTCAAGCTGTTTTTGCACAAAACGATGAAATGGCATTAGGTGCGTTAAGAGCATTACAAACTGCTGGTCGTGATGACGTTTTAGTGGTTGGTTTTGATGGCACCAATGACGGTATCAAAGCAGTTCAAGGCGGAAAATTAGGCGCGACGATTGCTCAGCGCCCAGATCAAATTGGTATTGTTGGGGTGCAGATCGCAGATAAAGTATTAAAAGGCGAGAAAGTTGAAGCAACAGTTCCCGTTGAATTAGAACTCGTGGTAAAACAATAAATCTATATAAAGTAATTATCCTTGATAAAACAATAAGATTGGTAAATCGCCGTGAAACTTTGCGGCGGTTTATTTAATTGCGTAGCGAAAGGACATAAATGTGATGGCAGCAGCTAAACTGGTTGTTTTAGGTAGTATCAACGTTGACCACATTCTCAATGTGCAGCAGTTTCCCCAGCCAGGCGAAACAGTAAGAGGTGATAGTTACCAAGTTGCTTTCGGCGGTAAAGGCGCGAACCAAGCAGTCGCCGCAGGTCGTAGTGGTGCTGATATCACATTTATTGCTTGTGTCGGTGATGACGATGTCGGCGTCAGCATCAAAAAACAACTGCAAAAAGATACGATTAAGATTGATTGCATCGACTCAGTTGCTGGCGAAACCACGGGTGTTGCACTTATTTACGTAAACGGGCAAGGCGAAAATATTATTGGGATTAATGCTGGGGCTAATGGTCATCTCTCCACAGAGCGACTGGCAGGGTATCAGCAAAAAATTGTCGATGCGGATGCGCTATTGATGCAGCTTGAGTCCCCAATTGAAACTGTCCAAATGGCCGCTGAGATTGCGCGCCAACATCAAACCCAAGTGATCTTAAATCCTGCGCCTGCACAAGCGTTACCTGATTCGCTACTGTCGCTGGTGGATGTGATCACGCCAAACGAAACGGAAGCGGAGCATTTAACGGGCATCGCTGTTAATGATGAAGAAGGCGCACAAAAAGCAGCACAAGCACTGCATCAAAAAGGCATTAATAAAGTGATGATTACATTGGGTGCCAGAGGGGTTTGGTTCAGTGAATCTGGCAAGCAAGGCAAAATAATTCCGGGCTTTAAAGTGAAAGCGGTGGACACCATTGCAGCAGGTGATACATTCAATGGGGCGTATGTAACCGCGCTACTTGAAGGTCAGTCCGATGAAGATGCGATTGTCTTTGCCCATGCGGCTGCTGCAATTGCAGTGACGCGTCCCGGCGCACAACCTTCTGTTCCATGGCGTAATGAAATAGACCAGTTTCTTCTTCAATAGGATAAATTTGTGGCAACAATGAAAGATGTTGCTCGCCTTGCTGGCGTGTCAACATCCACCGTCTCCCATGTTATCAATCAAAATCGCTATGTTAGCGAAAGCGTTACTTCACGGGTAAAAAGTGCCATCGAACAACTCAACTATGCGCCATCGGCCTTAGCGAGAAGTTTGAAGATGAACCGCACCAATACCATTGGAATGTTACTGACAGCCAGTAATAACCCGTTTTATGCGGAAGTCGTGCGTGGTGTAGAACGTAGTTGCTACGAATTGGGTTACAGTTTGATCCTGTGTAACACCGAAGGGGATTTTAAGCGGATGGATCATAGCTTAGAAACTCTTCTGCAAAAACGCGTCGATGGGCTTCTTATTATGTGCACCGAAGCGCAAGGTCCATCCAAAGCGGTATTTTCTCGTTATCCCTCCGTTCCTACAGTAATGATGGACTGGTCTCCGTTTGAATCAGCCGGAGATATTATTCAGGATAACTCGTTCCTCGGCGGTGAAATCGCCACGCGTCATTTAATCGATGCTGGGTTTACTCGAATCGCCTGTATTGCCGGTCCTCAAGATAAATCTCCCGCACAAGCGCGTTATCAAGGTTTTCTTCATGCCATGAAGGCTGCATCCCTCAAAATCCACGAAGAATATATTATCTTTAGTGATTTTGAATTTTCAGGTGGATTTGATTCAATGAATAAGCTTTTGGCGTTATCGAATCCTCCAGATGCTATTTTTGCGGGGAATGACGCGATGGCGGTCGGTGCTTACCAAGCTATTTACCAAAAAGGCATGAAAGTACCTGACGACATTTCCATTATTGGTTATGACGATATTGCACTCTCTTCTTATATGATCCCACCACTTACCACTGTTCATCAGCCAAAGGATGAACTTGGTCAGCAAGCGGTTAACCAACTTATTTATCGAATGGATAACCCAGATGCGGAACCCTCTATTTTAGTTTTAACGCCAAAACTCGTGGAACGCCAATCAGTGAGGAAACGCTAATTCTGCGTTTTCTCAGATTTTTTGCTTTTGCCTTTAATCAAATTATCACCATCAGTTTTACTGAGTAATAAAAACACAAAGGCAGAAAGTAACGTGATAGCCCCGATAGTAATAAAGGTGTAATGGAAGTTATCCACGACATTACTATTTGGCTGGTTATCAAAAAAGCTCAAAATGGTGGCGCTCACCGCGATCCCAAAGCTAATCGAAAGTTGCTGAGTCACCGCTAGCATACTGTTGCCAGCGCTAGCGTTATTATCTGTTAAGTCCGCTAAGCAAATGGTATTCATGGCAGTGAACTGGGTGGACATTACCATTCCTAAAACAAACAACGGAACTATAAGCAGATAAATCGACATATCTGGAGATTGCAGCGAAAACTGCGAGACCATCAACCCAATAATCACCGTGACAGTAAATAGCGTATTACGGTATCCAAATCGGGTTAGAATTCTTGTGACTGCGGATTTTGCTGTAATCGAGCCAATGGCCAGTGGAGCCATCATCATTCCTGCCACCACCGCTTCATAACCAAATCCCACTTGCAGCATCAATGGCATTAAGAATGGAATGCTTCCAGTACCTAATCGAGTGGCGATGTTACCGCTAATACCGATGGAAAAGGTTCTTGTCTTAAATAAGTTGAGCGGAATAATAGCGTGCTTAATGCGCCTTGCGTGAAGTATATAAAGAAGAAGACAAAGAAAACCGCCCAGAACAATAGCCAAAGGAATATAGCTAGATAATGATTTATCGCCGAACAGATCCAGACTGACTGAGAGCATGACCAAGCCAAACCCAAATAAAAGAAAGCCAAGGGTATCAAACTTACGTTTTGGCATTTTAAAATCAGGCATATGTTTTAATGCATACACAATCCCAAGCACACCAATAGGGATATTAATAATGAATATCCAATGCCATGTGGCATAGGTGACGAGAATACCACCTAATAGAGGTCCTAAGATGGGGCCGACTAATCCAGGGATGGTGACAAAATTCAATATAGGTAGAAGTTCACTGCGCGGATACGCCCGAATTAATGCGAGTCGCGCTACTGGCATCATCATCGCCCCGCCAATTCCTTGGATAACGCGAGAAATAACAAGCACTGTTAATGAAGGGGAAAGAGCGCAGAGCAATGATCCTAAAGAAAACAGAGAAACCGCAATAATAAAAATACGTCGAGTACCAAATCTATCGGCAAACCAACCACTCACCGGAATTAACAGTGCAACTGTTAGGGTATAGCTCACCACGGCAGATTGCATCGCTAATGGGGAGTGATGCAAACTTTTGGCGATATCAGGCAGTGCCGTATTCAATATCGTGGCATCTAACGCTTGCATAAAGAAAGCCATCGCGGCAATCCATGGCAAACCCGACATATTTTTAGCAGTTTTAAACATCCGTTACCTATTGATAAATTTGGTGAGCGAATTCGTTCTGTTAGCTTATTTGTTCATTGTCGTTAATAAGGTATAGCAGAGATCGTAAGCTTCACGACTATTGCCATTAATAATAGCATCAGCAAGTTGTTGATGAAGTTCCACTTCAATCGCATCATTTTCTGTTATTGCATCAAAATAAAGCTGGTACACCGATCTAAACAGATTCGCGAACGAAATTAAAAAAGGATTACAGCACGCCCGATAGATAGTGAGATGAAAACGAAAATCAACTTTTATCCAGTGAGGTCTATCGAACTCTTTTTCTAAGGTTACCATTTCATTTGATAGTAATTGTAGAGACTGTTTTTGTTCTTCTGTGGCATTCAGTGCAGCGAGATAGCAAGCTTGAGGCTCAATGGCGAGACGAACAACTTGAAAGTGTGTAATTACCACTGACTTTTCTTCGCTGTTAATCCACCAATTTAATAAGTCTTGGTCGAGAAAGTTCCAATTCGATGAGGGCATGACTCGTGTACCAATTCGAGGGCGAGCTAAAACCATGCCTTTTGCTGCTAATGTTTTAATGGCTTCTCTTATGGCGGTTCGGCTGGCATTAAACTGCTTTGATAATTCTAATTCACTGGGAAGAATAGAGTCAGATAAGTAGGTGCCTTTTAATATGAGCTGTCCAAGACTCCGCGCAATAATAAAAGAGAGGTTTTTTTGTGAGGCATTTTGTTGCTTGCTCAATTCCATAATTCATCTCATACAGATACTAATCAATGATATGTTACGTGAGTAAATCAATTATTGCTGCTGAAATAGTCAAAAAACAGTAGTAATTTACGCTATTAAGTCATATTTGGCTAAAAAAAACGCGAACGAAATAAATATGTAAAAAAACACTTGCGAGATTTTTCGAGCTCCCTATAATGCGCATCCGTTGTCACGACAAACCGGCTCGAAGAAAACCTCGAAGCCCCGTGATAACAGAGGTGAAGAAAGAAAATAGTTGAAAATAATCGCTTGACTTTCTAAATAAAAAACGTAGTATACGACACCTCGCGACAACGACCTAAAGTCGATAATCAAAAGATTAAGTCGCACCGCTCTTTAACAATTTATCAGACAATCTGTGTGGGCACTCACAGGACACTATCAAAAAAATATTTGATTTTAAGTCTTGAAGAGTGACTAACACGTTAATTCATATATATGAACTAATAGGTAATTTGGTTTCTTCGGAAATCAAACGACAGTAACATTCTTTGAGCGTCAAGCTTTTTAATTGAAGAGTTTGATCATGGCTCAGATTGAACGCTGGCGGCAGGCCTAACA